>NZ_CP150953.2 GCF_038069655.2 Yoonia sp. BS5-3 | reverse complement strand
AACGCAAGTGTTTCGTAATATCACCCACCAAGCGGCTTTCGTAAGATCACACACCATCTTTCGTAAGATCACACACTGCTTATCGTAGTATCACCCACCAAAGGCTGAAAATGAGGATGATTTAGGTACTGTTTTCAACGAGATACGGAGGGCTCCGATTCGCGTAACACAGACTCTAACACTTATATAACACTCACTAAGCCAATCAGAGCCTGTGGATAACCATAAGCGCCGCATATTTATCCCTCTCACCATAGCTCTTGAAAACCCCCAAACCTCTCATCCTCGTAATAAACGATCTTCTTCGCCACGAGCGGGGACATGCCTTGCACCTTCAGGATTTGCAGAGAAGGGTCGAGGAGCATGATTTCATCGGGGGTGAGCAGGTCGCGGGCGTGGAGACCTTCGCTCTTGGTGCCATCCGATGACCTGGTGTGGAACTGACGGGTTTCCTGACCGATGGTGAGACTGAGCCACTTGGCCGTTTCATAATCGTTCACACCGAATGTCTGAATCACCCCAGAGTTGGCCATGAAGGTATTGGCACTTTGGCCGTAGAGGGTTTTCAGTTGACTGAGGTCCTGCAGAATAGGCCAGAGCTGGACACCGTAGCCCGCCATGAGACCCATTGCGCGCTCGACTGCCGTCAGACGGCCCAGAGACGCGAATTCATCCAGCAGGAAGAGGGTAGGGGGCCTGTGGGTTGTCTCAGAGCCTGAAACGGCCTCTGGAGCGCTCTGCGCTGCCCTGACGATGTCCTGGAGGCCCTGGGAGACGATGAGGCGCAGCCAGCGCGCATAGACGTCCAGACGGTCCGGTGGAAGCACGACAAAGACCGAGGCGATCCCATCGCGCAGATCAGCAAAGCGAAAGTCCGATTTTTGTGTCACGGTAATCATGCGCGGGCTGTCCAGGAAATGGGTGTGGCGCTGTGCATTGGAGAGCACGGAGGCGGCTTCGCGATCTGCTTTGCTCAGGTGCCTGTTGGCCGCACGGGCGATCAGACCGCCTGCCTTGTCGCTGTCCTGCATGTCCACGAGAAGCTCTGCAAATTGATCGCCGGGCAGGGTGAGCAGTTCACGCAGCCTGCCCAGAGTCCGGTCTGCTTCCGGTTCGTGACAGACACACCAGAGGATCAGTCCCGTGATAAAGGCCTTGGCTTCCTCGTTCCAATGGGCGTCCTGTACCTGGTCAGGCGGATCGACCACCAGCGCGTCGGCCAGGGCGGCAGCATCCTCGCCCAGATCAGGGCTGGTGGGGTCGAGTTCAGCGAGCGGATTGAAGGCCGCAGAAGGATGCCCGGAGATGCCAAAAGGGTCGAGGACGTAAAGCGGTCCCATCTGCGCCCGTGTTGATCCTGTGATCCGTGCATTCTCACCCTTGGGGTCGATGACAATCACGGAATGTTGGACCTTCAGCAGATTGGGGATGATGGTGCCGACGCCTTTACCGGAGCGGGTGGGAGCCAGTGTCATGAGATGCGCTTTGCCGTCATACCGCAGGAACCTGCCGGTCTCACAATCCGCGCCGATGAGCAGCCCATGATCGTGCGACAGGGTCTTCGCTTCACCCTGGTCTGCAAAACGGGCCGAGCCGTGACTGTCACGCGGATCATGGAAGAACTTGCCCCAGAGCGGTGATTGTCGGAACCACCCAACAAAACCGATCAGGCTGAAGGGCAGGGCGGCAAGCAAGACCCCAGAGGCAGAGGCCTGTCCGAGACTTACGCCCAAGATCATTAACAGACCCAATGCGCCAAACAGGCCAAGGACACCCACGGACAGTAGCAGGAAGATCGTCTGCTGGATAATCTCGCCAACGCTATCCACGACAGAGCCGGTCTTGCTCTTTGGTCTATCCTGGTAGGGCATGGCAAAACGTCCTCGTTGCAAACAGGATCAGGGGACATCGCGGGACCGGATCAGTCAACGTCAGATTGATACGACCCATTGCCTCCAAATGGCAGACCGGGTGTGCTAGAACCGTGGGCAGGATCAAGAATCCAAAATGGCGAGGTGTGCAAAACAACCTTGACGACTGGATTGTTGTGGGATCATCTCAACTTTAGCCAGCATACCCTTGTGGCCACACCTCCCTTGCGGGAGATGCGGCCACAAGTGGCTGGCGAGCGGGGCGTTGCCCCCTTCGATCCCCCGGATCGACCTATGGTCGATTGCGTTTGCCAGCCCCGGATATTTGGGGTCCGGGCTGGTCAAACGCCAAAGGCCTCCCGCTCCCTGAACAGGGAACCCGGCGGGAGGTAGGCGCACCGGAACGCGCCGTCAGACAGGAGCAGGCCCATGTCGATCTGGATCAAATTCCGCGCCACAGCAGAGCAGCGTGATGCCTGGTACGAGAAGGCTCGCACCAAGGGTGTGAGCTTCTCTGACCTTGCACGACAGACACTGGACGGTGTGCGTGTCGAGCGACGGCATCAGTTGCGGCGGGTTGATCCCGCTCTGTTGCGGCAATTGGCGCGGCTGGGGAACAATCTCAACCAGCTTGCGCGATGGGCCAACCGGGATCAGCGCTATGCCGACAGTGCGGCGGTGATCGGACGGCTCATCGAGATTGATCGTGAGCTGGCAGCCTTGCGCAAGGCCTATGAGGTCCCCGATGATCGGTAGCGGCTGCGTATTGTCGCTGTGCTGCAATCTGTGCACGCAGAACGCACCCATGCCGTTCTTCGATAGTCAGCACACCGCATGGCAGGGACGCGAACCACTCGTCGATCTGCGACATGGCCATGCGTGGGTCCGGTGCCAGTGCGACCCAGCGAACGCCTTCGATAAAGAGGCTCAGTTGTCTGTGTTCGGTCATCAGCGCACTCCGCATTGTTTGCGCAAAACGCTACGGGCAGCCACGACCCGGCCAAATGCACGGGGGCATGCGGCATGCTGATCAAGTTCTTCGGCGGCAAAGGAGGGGGCGGTGCGATTGCCAACTACCTGGTCGATCCCGAGCGGGTAGGGCGCGAGGGCAACCCGCCCGAGGTCCTGCGTGGCGACATCGCACAGACCCGCGAGCTGATCGACAGCCAGGATCGCAAGTGGACCTTTACGACCGGCGTCATCAGCTTTGCACCCACGGACGCGCCGAGTGCAGCAGATCAGGCAAAGGTCATGGATGATTTTGAGCGGCTCGCCTTCGCAGGGCTGGAGCGTGATCAATATGACATCACCTGGGTGCGCCACAGCCATACCGGGGAAGGGCGCGTTGAGCTGCACTTCCTTGTGCCGCGCATGGAGCTTTCCACGGGCAAGGCGCTGAACATCGCGCCGCCGGGTTGGGAGAAGTCCTACGCGCCCCTCAGGGATGCCTGGAATTACGAGAAAGGCTGGGCACGACCAGACGATCCAGACCGTGCGCGGTCGCAGCAGTTCAGCTTTGAGAAAGCGGATCGTCAGGACGCACGCATGGCGATCACAAGTTATCTCGAAGACCGCATCGTGAGTGGGGTCATCACCAACCGCGACGACATCATCACCTCGCTGAAAGATGCGGGGTTCGATGTGCCACGTGCAGGCCAGAATTACGTGACCGCGCTTGACCCCGAGAGCGGTGAGCGCTGGCGATTGAAAGGACGGATTTATGACGCAGGATGGACCAGGGCCACAGAATATCACCGAGAGACTGAGAGTCAGGTCGGCGGAGGACGCCAGGGCGATGGAGGCCGCGATCCAGAACGAGCTGATGCAGCTCGCAGAGAACTTGCGACAATCATCGACCGACGCGCTGAAGCAAACCAGGGAAAGTATCAACGGCCAGATTATGGAGATCGAGGCGCAGATCAGCGCCAGCAGGAACCGGATGCTGAGCGCATTGGCAGAGATCGAGATCAGGCCAAAGCAGACGATGCGCAACGTGATGATCACAAGCGCAGTGACAGCCGCGATCATCGCGATGATCCCCTGGCTGGTGATGAGTTATCTCGGGATCAGCGCGACAGAGACAGCCGGGACATGGCTGGATCGGAGGGCGGAGATAAGGGAACAGGAAACGCGGATCAACGCTCTGAGCGGGATCAGCCTAATGGAGATCGACGGTCAGGAGGTTCTGATGCTGCCCGCGACGACAACGCAGATGTATCAATGCGGGGAAACACGGACACCCTGCGTCAGGATCGGGGAGTAAGCCATGGACCAGTTGACCAGCTTAGAGAAAGCGCTCTTGCAAGAGTTCGAGAGCTTGGCCGCCATATCCGAAACATTGGCCTCCGCCTCTCAGAGTACGGATCAGCAGCTCTTGAAATATACAGAGCGCTGTTCCGGCGAGATAGCGAGGCTGGCCAGCAGACAGAACGCGCTGGAGGAGCGCCTGGACGCAGTGACCGAGGCCTTGAACAGGCAGACCGCGTCAACGAACGCACTGATCGACAGCGTGAACAGATTGATGACCGCGCAGAACAGATCGAGCAGGTGAATGCGCGGGACGAAAGGATCAGGGACATCATGCAGAAGCAACGCGGGGATCGGGAACGGTGACTGATAAGAAACCGACAAGCGGGTCGATAGTGTTCCGCCAGGAAGATGGTGCGACCTCGCCGCCCATCTATGTCAGCGACATCGGCAAAGGTGCGCTGCTGGCGGCACCCTTTCGGGAGTGCGCCCACCGTGTTGATTTGATCTCGCATGCTGATGAGAACGTTCTGGGCTGGAAAAACGGTCTGCCATGGCAAAACCCTTCGTTGGCCGAACAGGTGGCGGAGAATGTGCCGATCTATGATGTGCCAGATGATGGCTATGACGATGATGATCAGTCAGCGCTGTATCAGCGGCTGATCGGTATCGCGCAGATGCTGGAATGGGGCTTCCGGCTCGCTGTTGGTGCCAAACCAGAACATCACGACCCAAGTATCCTGCATGCCCATAGGAACATCGATGATGATCTTTATGTTCTGGAAGCTGAGGGACGGCTCTTGCGCGATGCCGTCCGGCGGGCGCCGCAGAATGAACGGGCCGCGCTCATTGACGACTGGATGTCCGATGCTGAGCGGTCATTCGTGGGCTACCACCTGGAGTTCATGGCATTGGGGGTGATGCTGGACAGCTTTGCGGGATATGAGGATGTGAACCGTCTGGATCAGGAGCTCGCGCGATACGATGCGATTTGGGAGATGGAGACGGAGAATGCGAGACCGGTGTAGTAGGCTAGCCCGGATCGGTCCACTATCTCTAGGACAACATTGGACCTGAACCGCACCGGGTTTGCCGGAGGTGCTCATTTTGGGGGCTAGATTTTTCGCATTGTGCGAAAGAGTAACACCCCTCTCTTTAGAGAAGGGTGTCAAAGTTTCTTAGAGCAATACTTTTCCCGCATTTGCGAGGATAAACCACATGCTCAGCAGTGCTGTTTCCATGACGTTACCTTTTTGATGTAGCCATAGGCTGTGTTGATGCAGTGCCTTTGAAATCGCTAAGCCTTAGTAGGCGGCAACTGAATAAAGGAACACCAGGCGGAAAACTGTAAATGCCAGCATCGTTAAACCCTCCTTTCATGATTTGAGTTGAACTCGACTGGGAGGGCTATAGCCCTCCCAGTCATTTCGCTCCCACGTGCCCCTACTTCAAGTGCGCAAGCTGTTCCCGCTAGCTTATTGGTAGGTTTGGCCGACGGAACGATCATCCTCAACTAGCGGCAACATAGCGGCTGAAGCCTGACCACTCGTAGTGGTTGGAGTGCTCTAAATTCGTCCGCATCCACAGTCGCTGCAGTCCGGCTTTTTCGCTTTTGGGTCCTGTCAGGCCCGGCAGGCCTCCCAAAGCGCGATGAGGGCCGTTTCCTCTGCCATCCGATGCTCAAGGCTACGCCCGTCGACTGTATTAAGACGAAACTCATTTTTAATCGGAACCGTCCGACGTTCTAAATCAGGATATTGAAGCGTATCCACCCGAAAGGCCAGAATGTCGCGAAGTAGCGCTTGAAGATTGATGGAGAGAACTGCACCAGGATCGAAGCGGCGGCTTGCGTAGTATCTTCCAACGACCACGTCGGTTTCCCCCCATCCGTCATAGCTGAGTTTTAACCCGATTGGCGGCTGGTCGATGTAGTAGTAGTGTGGTTCGATAGAGGTTACCGCTCTCAAATGGGCTTCGTGCGAAGCAATACTCATGACATAAAAGCCACCCTCCCCATTGACCTGGACCGGCTGATAAGCGTGGAGATGAATAGAATCGAAGTGCAGAAAGCAAGGGTTTCCCGAAGCGACTACTACCTCTTGGGCCATAAAACTGTCTCCATCACCCCTATCCTGAGTGAAGGTGGCGATCTCAACATATCGCGCAGCGAGTTCACTTAGCCTGTCATGATCATTGGCTTGGGCCATACCCCCAAGGGCGAGGGCCAAGCCGAATGCCATCATTCGGAGCATGTCATAGCATCCTTTGCCTTTGAATCCCTTTTACAAAGTATTGTCGCGCAAACCAGTGCGCCCTTCAATCCTTTCGAACTATCGAGACAGAACACCATCGTGAGAAATGTAGGCCACGAGTTCAGAGAAACTATGGCCTAAGCGTAGTCCTCGTGCGCGAGCTGCCCTGGTAAGACCGCGGCACAATCAGCCAAAGCGAGCAGCACGGCTTTCGCGTCAACCTCTGCAAGAAAATCGTCAGGGGGAAGTTCCGCAAGGCGAGCGACTTCCGTCTGGAGTTCCAGCAGGCCTTGCTCCGTCACTGCCATCTGTTCAGCCAGACCCTCGATGTTCTCAGACGGCCAGTCTTCGATATGCACGCCAAGATGCAGACCCATGCCCGACAGCACTTCCTTGATTTCGTTTAAGGACTTGCGGCCGAAGTTCGGCGTGCGCAGCATTTCTGCTTCGGTCTTCTGGATCAGATCACCGATATAGACGATGTTGTCGTTCTTCAGGCAGTTTGCAGACCGCACCGACAGTTCAAGCTCGTCGACCTTCTTGAGCAGCAGCGGGTTGAATTCCAGACCATCATCGTCAGAACCAGCCTGAGCGCTTTCAGGTTTATCAAAGTTGACGAAGATCGACAACTGATCCTGCAGAATGCGCGCGGCATAAGCCACCGCATCGTCAGGCGTCAGCGACCCGTCCGTTTCGATTTTCAAGGTCAGCCTATCATAGTCGAGCACCTGACCTTCACGGGTGGGCTGCACGTCATAGCTGACCTTTTTAACCGGCGAATAGATTGTATCGATAGCAATCATGCCAATGGGTGCATCTTCGGGTTTGTTCTTGTCTGCAGACACATAGCCCTTCCCGGTATTGACGGTCAGTTCCATGTAAAGTTCTGCGCCATCATCAAGATGGCACAGTACATGGTCCTTGTTCAGGATCTCGATGCCAGCAGTTTCAGAGATATTGCCAGCCGTGACAACACCTGGGCCCTTCGCCTGAACCGAAAGACGCTTTGGCCCTTCGACTTCCATGCGGACCGCCACACCTTTGAGGTTCAGGACGATGTCGGTGACATCTTCGCGTACGCCAGAGACAGACGAGAATTCGTGCAGCACATTGTCAATCTGCACGGCGGTGATCGCGGCACCTTGCAGCGACGACATCAGGATGCGGCGCAGCCCGTTGCCCAGCGTCAGGCCAAAGCCACGCTCAAGAGGTTCTGCAATGACAGTTGCCTGACGCGCGGGATCATTGCCCCGTTTGACTTCGAGCTGCGTTGGTTTGATGAGCTCAGCCCAGTTATTGTGGATCATGATTTACCACCCTTTCTAGCGGTGGAAGCATCGATTGGGATATCGACAGAGCTTGTCTCTGCCACATGCTGTGCTGCTCGGATAAGCCGCTTTTTCGCATTCTCGATACGGTTCTTTGGAAGACGCAAGACGACTGAAAGCGTTTCATTGTCCTTGAAGGGTACGCCCTTTGCGCAGGCTGCAAGTAGCAAGCGAGCTTCGAGGTCGGCTTCAACTGCACTTCGTACAAGCAATAGTTGCTGCTGGTGTGAAATTTTCTGCTCTATGTCCGGGACAGCATCTGGCTCGATTTTATTAATGATTTTTCCGCGTCTGACTGAGCGGCGCGTAAGGGTCGCCCATTTCCTTTTGACGCTTTCAGACAACAAATAGACGAGATCTTGTTCGCTCCTTGAGATGGACATGTCACCAGTTCTCAAATCGATGATGACGTCGTGAAACACATCCTCAAATGATTGCCCTTCTCGTGCGCGATAAAGACTCGCGTCATTCAAACCAAGGTTCTCGCGAACCAAACCGCGCAGTCTGTCCCAGTCAGGATCGTCACCGGCTTGATACCGTCGATGGTCTAAGCTCATTGAAAATACGCCTCCATATATAAGAGGACACCACGAAGGCAGTTTTTGCCACGTGCAAAATATTTTTTTTGTAGCGCCAAAATCGGTTCGTTCAGCGTCCTCTTTAATGTCAGGCAAGAACTGCCGACGACGAAGCAAGGAGCAGATGACATGAGCGAAGAGACATACCGGCTTTTACGGGTGCTCATTGCCTTTCTCACCCTCATCGCGATGATTGCCATCTTCGTGAGTGATCGGAACAGAGGCAATGTTACGGAGAATGATGCAGCTCACGTTCAGCAGCATCCATTCTTCGATGTCAGCGTTAACCACATGAGGGTCGCTCAAGCAGACGGCTAACAAACGTGGAATGTGAGTCAGTTAGCGTCAGTCACAACTTACGCAACATCGGCGCGAGCGCCGCGCCAAAACCTCAGGTGAAACCAGACAGAAGTTGGAGTTGGTTGCTCACTTTCGAGTAGGGCTAACTCCAACCAAGCACTGTAAGACTACGTGAACATCCACTGAATAGCACCGACGACAGCGTCTCCAAGTCCCGCACAAAGGGTGGCCACTATGCTTAACATGGCAATGGGTACGGACTCTTTTCGGTTGCTATCCAACAAGGCAGCAAGACCTTCTCTGTTTCGCTGAGCACTGTGTAGGGCTCTTCTTGCCAGGAAATTAGCTTCGACAGCTGTTCTTTTTGTTCCTGGAAGCGCCTCGATAGTCGTCTTGACCAGACTACCAAACTCGTCTGCGCGTTCCCTTTCGCCGCTTACCAAAGCCACCTCCACTTTAGTATCCAACTCCACCAGGCATTCGACTAGCGCTCTTACGGAACTGGCTTCGGCGAATCTCTTTGAGCTAAGGTCCGAAATTGCCGCCTCAAGGCGCTCAGCAATCGGTGTTGAGGCAGTTTCAAAAACGACTGGTGTATCAAGAAGCCTAAAGGCTGTTCCTCGGCTTAAGAATAGCATTCCGAAGGTCAATGCAACGGCGACTGCACCATACTTGTTTGCGACCGTTGCCGAAGATGAGAGAAGCCCATGAGCGATGCCGACCAAGCAGATCAGAACGCCGAGCCAGGCAACGATCCAGTAGTTGCGAACACCGATCATGTCGCTAAGGGGAATTCAATCTCGCGCCAGCTAAACACTGACCCATAGATCGTGTTTGTGCTTGGCGAGTATTGGTATCGGCCTTCGAAATGCCCTACATTTATGAGGTAAACGTTGACCGGTCGACCGCCTACCCGAGCTATCTCAACGGATGGAAGTGTAGTTACCGCATTCAACTGAATGATCTTATTTCTCTTCTCGATGTATCGGAAGAGTTCCGTTTGTAGCGCTACCACCGGGCGTAGTCTAGATTCCGAGCCGATAGCCGGAAATGAACGCTTCTTGCGCTCTTCAGACAGGTGAGAGCAGACATAATCCAGTCTGATTTGGTAGAAATCGGGGTCGGGAATGAAATCGGGGGTGTCCAAGCGCACAGACCAAAATTCTCGGGGACAAGTTATCCTTGGCCGTTACTCTTGAGTTTCGCACCGTTGAGTTCTTGAGCAATCTCATTCTCTAGCTTCACAAGTTTGCTAAACGGCGTTACCTCTCCCGGTGCCTCCGAATGTTCCGCAAAGGCGATCTGCCTGCGCGATATCTCTGCAAGCTCATCTTTGGAAAACTGCTTCATTTAAACCTTCTTGCTGTGATGAGCCCAAACTACAATTTTGATACTAGGTCGAAGAGTGTCAAGAGTCCACAAACATGCTGGGAGATCGGTCAAAAACGGTCGTTTTTGGCACTCTGCCCTGCATCACACCAGATCAATTGCTTAAGTTGGACAAAAACCCCCGGCAAAACCTTTGCGGTTTTGGCAGGTTTTTGTCACAATGAAGCATGATCATTGGATATGCCCGCGTCAGCACTGACGACCAGAATCTTGATGCCCAGACCGACGCCCTGGAAGCGGCTGGAGCTGGCAAACTGTTTGCCGACAAGATCAGTGGATCGAAGCGCGAACGACCCGAGCTGGATAGGATGCTGGACCAGCTCCGCGACGGCGATGTTGTGACAGTCACCAAATACGACCGCCTCGCACGGTCTCTGAAAGACCTTTTGGAGATCGTGGAGACGATCCGCGAGCGCGGTGCCGGCTTCCGGTCCCTAGCCGAGGACATAGACACAACGACGCCGGCTGGTCGTCTTGTGTTCCATGTCTTCGCATCCATCGCTCAGTTTGAGCGAGAGCGGGTATCAGAGCGGACTAGGGAAGGTCTGGCGTCTGCCCGCAAGCGAGGCAGAATCGGAGGTAGGCCCCCTGCCCTGTCAGCGGCGCAGAAGGACGAGGTCCGGCGCATGAGAGATGGCGAGCACCGTTCCGTTCCAGAGATTGCACGGTTATTCAAAGTTAGTGAGCGCACTGTGCGTCGCGCTTGATCAGCCGACCCTCGGATTTAAAAATCTTAGGTCAGAAAGTCATTATATGAAGAACAAATTTGCTGTGCTTAGCCTGCCAAACCAAAAGCTAGAGCGTATTCTATACCTCTATCTGTCAAGGAAAGTGAGTTGCCGGTCCCTTCTAGAATTGCGGTGAGTGAAATCTCTATCAACAGCCCTTTTTGTCCGAGGCTGTTCACTACGGATTGCATACGAAGGCCGGACACTCCAGTAACACTCTGGATCGCTTCATCAAGCCTAACGACTTGCCCGACCTCACCATAAATTCCCGCGGTATTTGATACGTACCTTAATACAGCATTCTCGTATGGATCGAGAATTTGTACTGATGATTGATTTGTAGAATCTAGGTCTTGTGCCATGGCTTGTATGAGTACGCTTCGTAGCGGTTCCATACACTGGCGGAGTTCAGATGCTTGACCAGCTGCCGCATCGCTAATGCTATTAGTGATGCCTGTGCTCAACAACCTAAATTCCGTCTTGGAAACGCTCACGCTTCCCTCTAAAGCGCCATTCAGCCTGACCGTGCGTAGTGACAAGTTTCCGTCTGCTTCTAGTTCCCCAGATGCCGTGAAAACACTGCCGCTTCCCACACATGCGTCGATATAGACATCCAGCCACTCTTGAACCGTCAGCTCTTGTGCAAGGACTGATGTTGGTAGAAAGGACATCGCAAAAAAAATAACTATCCTGATCATTTCCAATTTTCCTCTAAAAACTTCTTCTAATCATAAAAACTATCACATGTTTCATCTGATCCGTCCTCTGTATCGTCATCTAGCTTAGAAAGCTTCTGCTTTATGGGCCTCCTGAACTTACCTCTGTAGAGTGAAGACGACGAATCGAGTGGGCGCAATGACAAAAAAATTCATTTTACAGGGCATAACTGGGGATAGTCATCTCGACGAAATTCGGGATGCCATATCCGTTGCGAATGTTACTAGGGTTGTGATTAGTGTCGCGTTTCTGACCGAGCGAGGCTTTGGGCTTCTTAGTGATATTCTGAAACCTATTGCGGACAAGACAGTCATTTTGGCTGGGATACGAAATGGCATAACTTCCGCTCAAGGCTTGCTCGCGTGTGTCGAATGTGGCTGCAAAACATACGCTGTTGATACAGGTTCTAGAGGGGTCGTGTTTCACCCGAAAATCTATCTAGGCAAGAGCGACCAGGAAGCGCGACTTGTTCTTGGCAGTGCTAATTTGACCGTGGGCGGTCTTAACTCAAATATTGAAGCGAGCCTCAAAGTTATCGCTGATATGGGGGTGGCTGATGAGGCCGCTTTGGTCGCGGACTTAGAAGGCAAGATCGATGCCATGATCGCTGATTTCCCTGCTCATGTTGTGGAGGTCACCACATTGGAGCAGGTCCAATTGCTGTTAGTGGCCGGTCGATTGACTGATGAAAGTGTGAAGCCAGCCCCTTCACCAAATAGATCATCTGGCGACCGTAAGCTTGACGCAGTGCCTCAGATGAAGCTGGAGAAAAAGAAGCTGAAGTTCGCAGCCGTCGCTCCGATCGGGAGGGGTATTGAACCAGCGGCTCCAGACGCTCCCACCGAGGATGCTCCGGCACAAGCTGTGGAAGCTCTAGTGTCTGGAGCGCCAGCATCAGATCACCTCAAACTGGTGTGGGAAAGTAAAGCTCTGACCCGTAGGGCCTTAAACATTCCAACAGGTGAAAATACGGCCCGAACTGGTTCAATGCTTTTTGCTAAAGGCGCGTTCTCGGATATCGACCAGAAGCACTATTTCCGAGACACTGTTTTCGCTGAATTAGATTGGCAGCATGACGATACTGTTAAGAAGGAGCATCTTGAGAGATCAAAGGCGAAATTCCGTATTATAATCAAAGATGTGAACTATGGTGTTTTCGAAATGGCGCTCACACATGATAGTCGAACAGACAGCCCCGCTTACAAGCAGAATAACAGCATGACGCAGTTGCACTGGGGTGACGTGTTGCCTTTGGTGGCACTGGAAGATTTACTTGATCGAACGATGTTTCTCTACCTTGATGACAAGCAGCCAGGGTTGTTTGTTATTGAAATTGACTAAGCAGCTTCGGAGGATACCCGGTGTCGCCTGTTTCGAAGGCGACTCCACCCAGAAAGCAGCTCACTTTGATCTCTCTTAGACAACCCCATATCGCCCAAAACTCGCTTGGTCTGGAGTGACAGCACTGCATCCATCGGCATCGTTCGGACGGCCTTGTCCAATTCTTCAACACGAGGTTTCACCTTTGAAGGTGGTGGTAAAAGTAGCTTCTCGATCTCTGAGGGAACAAGCTCAAGTACACCGCCACCGTAGTGCCTGCCCTCCAGCTCTGCACTCAGGGCTGTTAGGCCATTTAAGAACCCATATACGAGTTGATCTGCCGTGCCTTCTTTTGCGCGAATGCGGTAAGCCGTATCTGTTGTATAGGCCCCTATTTTATTGAGAATTAGACGCGGCGTGTCATGACTTCTTTTCAACATTCCAACCTCCGTTGAGTAGACGGATGGGACGGAGTACCAAACCTTGCGAATGCGGCACTTGTACCGCGTGTGAAGATTTTCATTTTCGCCTTGCTGAATATATCTGCGGCCAGCAGCTGTCTTCTCGACACTGGCGTCTTGGAACCAGATGAAATTTGTCGGCTTCCCAGTTGCGGCATTAGCTTGGTGCTGGTCCTCGTCATAAACTACGCCAGGGCAATGTTCGCTCCGACCGAACATCGGATGCGCCCATTTTTGCAGTTTGAAGCGAGAAACAATCTCATCTTGAACCAAGAAGAACTTGTTCGCACCCGTGACGATGCCGACATCGACTTGAGCAATGTCATCAAAACGACGGGCTACCTTCGCTTCTATCAACTCGTCTAGGAGGTCACGGCTTGAAGGAGCGAGCAGAGCGCGAGTCCACTTTCCTTCAACGGTCTTCCCATTTATCGGGGCCGTTCCATTGAATACGTCTTCTGGATCTAGGCTTAAAAAATCACGCCCGCGCACCGGATAGATGCCGAGACCTTCGGCATAGTCACTTTTTCTGCGCTTCTTTTCAGCCATTAACAACACAGCGCCTTGAAGTGTCCCCTCAAACCAAAGCTCTTCGGGGTCTACGACGACCAATCTTCTTGCATTTTCACCCAGATATGACCGCAAAGACTGTGCGTGCATCACATGGATGATTTCGGCTGGTACAACCATGGCCAAACGCCCACCGGGGCGAAGAAGCTCAAAACTAGCGAGGATGAAGGACACCCAAGCATTTGTGTGCTTGGTGAACTTACACCCCAGCTTTTCAAAGATGGCCTGAGCGCGATCCTGAAAGAGTGGCGGCAGATATTGATATCGAATGAAAGGCGGGTTGCCTATCACAGCGTCGAAGCGTTCAGACTTGGTTTCCATCGCCTTGAGCGCCCATCCGAGAAAGTCTGAAGCCTGAATGTTCACATCGGACAGACCGACAGACGCTGCGCGATCCTTGGCCTTCTTTGCTTCGATTTCATCGAGCTCAAAGCCGAGGACAGGTTCGGCGAAGTTACGCGAACCCAAAGCATCTAAGAACACGCCATCACCGCAGCTAGGTTCTAGGACACGGGAAGGGGCTTCCTTTTCGATCCAGCGAACTAAGAACGTCGCAAGGTCGTGCGGAGTGTAGTAGCCGCCCCGGAGTTTTTCCGGCGTTTCAAATTCTTTGAAGTTCATGCGCGCCCTGCCCTTTGATGTGCAGGTTGATCCATATCTTCCTGATTTTGCGGACAGTTTATCAAATTGAACCACATACCCACATTTGTTGGAAACATCATTTGTTGGTTTCCTGTTCAAGTTCTTCCGTATGGCGTTCAATGAAAGCCGTCAATTCGACCGCCATCTTTCGACCTGAAGCCGCGCAAGCCACTTTAAAACGGCGATGCACGTCTTCTGGAAGATCAATGCTGAGCCTCTTCATTGCCCCACCCTTGGGCTTTTCCGCTGCCGGTGACGCAAAAGGCGTTGTGTCGTGCCCTGTCCCGCCATGGACATAGGCATCTATTTGTTCCGGGGCGAGCTGTTTGGGTCGCGGTGCTGTTGCAAAGGTCTTCTTAGACATGTCGAACAATCTCGTCGGTTAAAGTTACTATCTCCTTGGCAGCCGTTCCCGTGGGCGACCATTCGAATATCGTTTTGCCCATTGTTAGGCTTTCAGCATATGCCACACGTTGCTCTACCTCTGCATTCAAAAGCTGGATACCTGCGTCAGCCGCCATAGAGCGTATTTCGCGTCCAATGACTGTATTCCCTATTTTGCGGGAAACCACAAACCCACATTTGAGTGTTTCCTTAAAATCCTGCGCCTCTTTTACCTGTTTTACAGTTAGGTCAGAGGCCCAGGTGGAAAGCCCAGACGGCTCTATTGGCAATGCAACAAAGTCAGAAGCAATGATGCAGGCTCTAGCGATACCTTCGGCATGGGGAGGGCCGTCTATGACAGTTGCATCAAAGTCGGCAGCTAGTTGGATCACATCCTTCGCAAGATTCTCTCTCGCCATTGAAACGACCTGAAACGGGGTTTCATCACGCAGGCTAGCCCAAGTAGTAGCGGAGCCTTGCTTGTCCGCGTCTACGAGTAAGACCTTTTGACCATGCGAGGCCAGTCGTGCGGCGACGTTAATCGAGAGGGTTGTTTTACCCACTCCGCCTTTTTGATTGAGAAACGAAATGATCATTTAGCCACGCTAGCGGAAACATCTGCATGTGGTAACCCACAAAACATCTAAAATACAAATGTGGGTTTGTGGTTTATGCCCGCCCGCGCCGCTTGTACCAGCTCTTACAAAACCCAAGGAATGCAGCATCTGGATTCTTAGGAGGCTCTTTTCGCTTTGCAGCATAGCTACGCCACTCGCGCGCGAGAACATTGACGTCCCACGTCGGAGCAACTTCTCGCGCACGGTCTAAAGTATCTGGGGAGAGGGGCAAGATGTACCCGCCTGTCAGCTGGTCTTGCTTTGGCTTCGGCGCGTAGTGGTCAAGAAACTCCTGTTTAGGCGTGACAGTAAGGATGTCAGCATCCAGCCTGAAACCGTAGTCTGGCATGTGGTTGTGTTCTTCATCCGCCTTGCAAATTGCCCGGACAAGTCGCCGAAACTCTTTATCTGAGGATGTGGAGCCTGTTCGGTCTTTGAGCTTATCCAGGCCACACTTCCATTCCGGCTGCGTCCCACATTGCTTGCGAGCCAGCTCATACAAACGACGTTCCAAGGGCTTGCGGAGTTGGAAATAGCGACGGTTGAGGGTAAGAACATCATCACCTGCGATAGCATTGAATACCCAATCCGAAAGGGTGACTTCGAGGTCAAGCATCCGGCCATCACGGGTTTCTCGGACGATCCGATAACGGTCGATCAAGCTAAAACCGTCAATCTGCTCCACACCGCCGGTTGTGATGTTGGTTTCGACCTGGGTGCCTTGAAGACGCTCCAAAGCGGCTTTCAGGCCGGTGTATCCGGTCCCCGCGACAGGGCGGTTGGTTGCGACCAGAAGATCATACGCCTTGAACCGGAGAGTTCTATGCACCTGCTTTCCGTCATTCAAGGCAGCCATTACCTGAGAGATACAGTAGATTAGCACATCGCGGTCATGGACAGTCGCAAGGCCGATCATATTGGGCCTGATCTCAACGTAGCTCTTTCCATCAGCTGCAACGTAGCGACGTTTCTTTGTGTCCGGCTTGGTCGAGAGCGTGAAGATCGGATGCGCCATCGAGGCCATATCGCCTTTGGGCGCAGCATCAAAGATATCGCATACAAAAAAATCCCCTTGGGCGTGGCGCAAGGGAAGGAGAGGCGTTCTGTCTGGTTTCGTAATATCACCCACCATGACCGCACTATTCGTAATATCACCCACC
>NZ_CP150952.2 GCF_038069655.2 Yoonia sp. BS5-3 | reverse complement strand
CGTGATCAGCCGTTCGGCCTCGTCAATATAATTGATGATCTTACGGCAGGCGACGGTTTTACCCGTCGATGTGCCACCCGAAACAATCACGTTCAGGCGTTTATCGACACAGAATTTAATCGCTGCATCAATGTCACCGGCCAAAACGATCTTACGAAGTTCGAGATTCCGTTCCTTGCGGTTATTTTCCAGACTGATTTCCTCACCAAAGAGGAATTTCAGCTTAATGTCATCGAGCGACATGGTTGAGAAGAACCGCAGGGCGATGGAATATCCGCCGCGCACGACAGGATCTTGGATCACTTGCGCACGGACAGCCCGCCCGTGGTAATCGACGCTGCACGACACAATGGGCTTATCACGGCTGATCTTTGTTTCCGCCGCCGCCGCAATCTGCGTTGCCAGATCACCGATTTGCCGAGTGTCCCAGACAGTATCAAGGCGGCTCATAAAGTGATCGCCTTGATACTCGCCCCAGATCGATCCGTCAGGGTTGATGCAAATTTCGATTGCATCAGCCCTTTTCGCTTCTGGCAGCTTGTCCAGCGTGACTTGGAAATAGTTGCCTGCCACTTAGAAAATCTCCACGTCGCGGTCCACCATGACCGTAATGCGCGACCCTTGATCTACATAGATCACAGGACCAATCGCAAGGTAGTCGCTGAGGACGGAATCTGTGCTGTCTGCCAGATCATCCCCAACGTCTTCCAAGACTTCTGCCGAGGTTTCGCTTTCCACTTGGGCTGCGGCTGCACCGGGCAGGGCAGTGATCAAGGAAATCAGCGCGGCTGATCCAAAGCGTTCATCGAAGCGGGTATCTACAACGCCGGTCACGCCGGAACGGCCGAGTTCATCACCACCGAAGGAGCTGATTACAACCGTTTGGTTGTTGGGAAGGATGATCCGGTCCCAAGCTACGGTCACACGCTGTTGTGCAATTTCCACTCCAGACTGATAACGGCCAATGAGACGTGAACCGCGCGGGATCAATACACGCGACCCGTCAAACGAATGTACGTCCTCAGAAATAATGGCGCGAATGGGGCCGGGGAGGGTGCTATCCAGCGCCGTTTCTGTGACGGCTTGGATCATCGTGCCTTGGACGACCGTGTTTGCCGGGTTCGCGATGACTTCGGCCTGCGTTACCTGTGTTGGCAACGCCCCATTGGCGACAAAATCTTGAACAGCGCCCAAGGTGCGACCACTCAATTCGCCTTCATCGGCCCCGGCACCGCCGCCAAAGGCGATGGTTGGAGAGAGAATGCGAGCCTCTTGGAACGCCAATTCTGCCGCCCGCCGCTGTTCTAACTCAGCCAATCGACGTGCTTCTTCTTCACGCGCCAAACGCTGACGTTCGGCCTCTAAAAGTTCGTCCGGTGATGGCCCAAGCGGAGCAGGCGCGGGTGTTTGAAGCTGGGCCAATTCGAGGTCCATGCGCAGTCGCTCAAGATCACGGTCGCGGGCTTCCAGTTCGTCTTGAAATTGCTGTTGCGCAGCCTCAGACGCCGTTTGAAGCGCGCCGATTTGCTCAGTCAAAGCGTTGATCGCATCAGCCGCCGCAGTGTCTTCTTCGACAACCGGTTCGGGCGCATTTTGTAGTTCTTCGATTTGGGCCTGCAAAGCCGCCAGTTGTGCGAGAAGTTCCGCATTGGGTTCAGCCTGCGTTTCCACAATTTGAACTTCTGGTTCGGGTGGGGCTGGGGGCTGGAACGGTGCAATCTCGCCAAACCCGTCACCCTGGGACTGAAATTCCTCTGGCTGTGCGACGGGCATTGGCGCTTCTGTTGCGGGCTGCAATGCGACGTATGCAAACCCACCAAGAGCTGCAATGCCACCGATGCCAGCAATTGCGACAATGGGGGAGGGCTTTTTCTTGCCACCAGCGCCGCCACCTGACTTTTCCAAAGCCGCAAGCCGCGCTTTGAGGTCATCTGCTTCACTCATAATTATGTCCCTCCATTGGTGACTTGGATGCAGACAACTTCATCGCCGAGGCGAAGAACCCATTGACCGCTGACCCCTGACACGCGCAGGACGCCATCTTCGATTTGTTGTGAATTGACCGTCCGTTCCCGTCCATTAGTGGACCGGAAAATCGCGGGGATCGGTGCATTCCGTGCGAACCGGAAGTAGGTAAACGTGCCATCATCCCATACCGAGGTTGGAGTAAAAGCTGTTTGATTGCTTGCGGCATAGTTGTAGTTCGGCGCTTGCTGCGCGACGGCGTTGACTGGCCGCACATTGTCTTCTGGATACCGAAACTGGACAACGTAGAACGTCGGTGAATTTACCTCACGTACGTTAAAGTAATAGCTGCGACGGTTGGTATAGACCGTAATGTTCGTGTGAACGCCTCGCGCGTTGGGCTTTACGGCGAAGGCACGGCCACCGGGAACACCGTCAAGTTGAAAGCCCTCCGTGTCGCCAGCGATGATCGAGCGGATCGTCTCCCCTTGACCAAATTCAATCGTGGTTACATGGGTCAGGCTCACGTTGAGACGATACACTTGCCCGTCTTGATATTGAGCAACACGCACCCGACTGTCGTTTGCACCGGCGCGCGGAGTGTATTCTGCGAATGCTGGCGCTGCGGCTAAGGCCAAAACAAGGGACAGAGCGGTTGGCTTAAATACGTTCATCCTAGTTCTCCAATCTGTCTGAGCGGATAGAATATTCGATGACCGTGAACCCAAATGGGTTGCTCCAAACATCATCAATGGATCGACGTTCTTCTGGTCTAAATTCAAAGAGCATGGTGGCCGTGAAAAGGCCCGCTTGAACGCCCTGATTTGAGGTCAGGCGTTTCCGTAGACGCAGTTGAACGCGATCAACACCAATCCGGTTGATACTCAAAACCTCAACATCGAGACGGGCGTTGTCACCGTAGACTTCGGGCGGGTAGTTTGGGTTTGCGCTGTCCCAAAGAGACCGCATGGACGCCAACGCCGCACCGTCTGACCTTTCGAGAATGCTCCGAACTCTCACGTCATTGTCGAGCTGGTTATATGTCTCGCGGTCAGTCACATAACGGAAGGCAACACTTTCGATAATTGCCTGATTTTCCGTTACGCGCTGTGTTTCAACTTGAGCATTGGGCAAAGCCATGCCGGTTTCTGGGTTGAAGGGCACAACAACTGGATCAGGGTCAACATCGAGAACAGCAACCGCCGCTGCCGACAAGCACCCAATAATTCCAAATGCCATGCCACCCAGACCGAGCTTTTGCCACAACTGTTCACGACGCCGAGCGCCGTAAATCAGTTCTTCTTCGATGTGTTCCTGTTCAGTAGCCAATGTCTTTTATCCCTTAGTCTGCATTCAAAGTCGGCAGCGTGAAGTCCATGAATTGCTGTTCTTCGGCCATGGTCGCTGCATCAAGAACGCCAGTCGTGCCTGCGCCGACCGTTTGGACGGCTTCTAACTGCCATTGGGCAACCAGAGCGATTGCAAGTTCAGCCGTGACCCGTGTATTGAGGTCTACGCTGTCCTTGAGTTCTTCCATGTCGCCGATCATGCCGACGAGACGATCTACACGCTCAAGGGATTGTCCGGCATCCTCATAACTGTTCTGAGCCGCCGCAGACATGACCGCACCAGTCGTGGCCTGTTGGGCCGCGCGTTCAGCGCCACCAACACCGCTGTTTGCCATTTCCGACAAGGTGTCTTCATCGAAACCCGCATCGGCCAGCACGCGCGTCATTTGCGTCTGAATTTCGCCCGATCCACTGCCCGCAAGCTGGGACCAGTCGCCGTTCTGGATCGCGTCGATGGTGCCCATAATGTCACCAAATTCTTGATCGAGTAGGCCGTTCAGTTCGTCTTCAAACTGTGTCGTGATGATTTCCGGCAGGTCCATCAGACCCGTCAGCGCGGCATAGGTTTCTTGAAGTTGCGCGTATTGGTCCTGTAACGTCCGCAACTGGTTCAAGGCTTGCTGCAACTGTTCGTTCTGCAAGACTTCATCTTCAATCATCTGGCGAAGCTGTTGAATTTCTTGCGCGATGTTCTGGGTATCAACCGTTGGGACGCCCTGCGCATAAGCCGCGCCGCCCCCCATAAGGCTGGGCGCGGCAACGAATGCGGCTGCACCGATCATGCTTGCAGTGATTGTCTGACGCAGAAACGCACAGGGTTTGGTGAATTTTTCCATTAGTCGAGTTCCTCCAATGTGAAGTCCATAAATTGTTGCTCTCTGAGTTGGGCCGCAGCCATTGCCAGTTCGGCATCGCTCAGAGGACGGGTGCGGGCGGCTTTCAGTCGGGTAAGTACCGAAACGAGCCTGACCAGTTCGGCCCGCGCATAGGTATTGAGTGCCATCGACTCTTGAATGTCGGTGGTTTGTCCGATCCGCTCCACGATATTGCGAACGCGAAGCGCGGCGGCTTCGACGTTCTGCATAGAGCTATTTGCGTAGAAACTTGCGCCACTGCCTGAAATCGAAAGGTTCGAGTTTGCCAGCAAGGCAGGGTCGATGGTTCCCAGGGCATCAATCCCGCCAACGCGGGTCAGATATTCGTTATACTTTCGCGGGATCACCTGCACGTAATGCTCAGTTTCTGCGAAAGGTGGTACACCGCCATAGTTTTGGACGTTGCCCGGACCGGCGTTATAGGCTGCAAGCGCATGAATGATGTTGCCATCGAACATGCGAAGCATCTGCGCGAGATAGCGTGCGCCGCCTTCTACCTGCAAATATGGGCTGTCATAGTAGGCGGGGTAAATACCCAGATCACCCGCCGTAGGTGGCATGATTTGGGTCAGACCAAACGCACCTACTGGCGACCGTGCGCCAATCGTAAAGCGACTTTCCTGCCAGATAAGAGCCTGCAACAGACAACGCCACTGTACGACCGAAAGACCTGCCTGACTGACGCCGTTCAATCCGTGCGTTTCTTGGGCCACACGGATAATAAGCTGTTCGATGTTCAGGTTTGCGTCCCCAAACATTTGATCACCAGCAGGGTTGGTGTCGGTCGGTGAGTAAAGGGCGTCAGCAGATTGTTCCGGTAATGCGCCGTCTTCGAGACCTTGAACCATTGCAGGAATATTCTGACCACCAAAACTGGTTTGTGCGTCGAGGATGTTTTGTAACACTTCAAGCTGTTCGGCTTCAATTTCCGCAATGGCCTCGGCGGTCGAAAGACGTTCGGCCTGTGTCGCAAGATCAGCCTCGCGCCGCAGGTTGGCGGCTTCGTTACGAATGATCAGGCCCCCATCGACCGTTGGCACACCTTGAGCGAACGATGATGTTGCCCAGATCAGGCAAAGAGCCGTTGTTGATAGGGTAGGGCGCATCACTGACCCCCCGGTCCACCAAGCGGCGTAAAGCTGCAATCATCAACCGGCGCTGTTGCCGTAGACAAGCGGCCAGTGGATTGTGGTAGAAAGCTGAGCGTGTTCGCCGAGCGTGTGACGGTCGCGCCGCTGTCAGTGTTGAAGCAACTGGCTGTCAACCCTTGATATTCACCACAGGCAGTCAGAGTGAGGCCCAGAAGCAATAATACAGTTCTTGTCATTTGACTCTCCAAAAGTCTGGACGCTGGCGGTAATCGGCACCCACCAACTGTTCTCCTTTTTTCATCCCACCGAGGATGGTTAGCAGCGACCCGAGGGCGCTCAGATCAGCATTCACAACAACTGATCCTTGGTCGTCTCTCACAAGCCCCAGGCGCGAAGCGCTTGGGGTTGTGAGCATCACATCAAGTTCCTTGTCTTCGAGGCTTAGAAGGTCATAGTCAGCCGCCTTCGCCTTCGAGTTGGGGAGCAGGATTTGCGTAGGCACCGCCTGCAAAATTGTCTCTGCAACGCCGGTCTTTTTGAGCTGGCTTGGGAATTGGGTCATCATCACAACGACCGCATTCTGTTTCCGCACGGAAAAGAGCCAGCTTTCCAGTTTTTCGCGGAAGTAATGGTTGTCGAGCGACTTCCATGTTTCGTCCACGATGATCAAGGTTGGCTTGAGGTCTTTCATGGTCCGTTCGACACGGCGGAACAGATACGAAAGCACAGCCATGCGTTCCCGTTCACTGGAATCGTCCAGAATGCCGGTCAGATCGAAACCCACAAAATCGCCATCAAGCGAAAAGCTGTCTTCTAGGTTCTGACCAAAAATCCAGCCGTAACGCCCGTCAGCAGCCCATTCACGCGCACGTTGTTGCAAGTCACCGTCATCATCGGTTGCAGCAAACAACGAAGCTAGATCATCCCAATTCCGCAATGAGGGGTCAGCCGCCTCGGCGTTCTGGCGGATCACCTCTTGAATTTTCGTTCGCTGCAATGGCGTGTAGGACCGATCATCACGGCGAAAGAGGGACATGAGCCATTCGTTCATCCACGCTTGACCGTCAATGTCGGTCTCGGTCCACAGCGGGTTCAAACCTGTTGGTTCGCCCGCTTTGATCGAAGAATACGTGCCGCCGTTTGCGCGAACCGCCATTTCCATACCGAGGCGATAGTCAAAGACGAACACCCGCGCACCGGCTCGACGCGCAAGCGTGGCAAGGAAAGCCGATAGGACCGACTTACCGGCACCCTGCCGACCAAAGATCAACGTGTGACCACCAGTCGGTTCCGCGTCAGGTGAGCCTTTCTCGTGGTAGTTGAACCAGAAACCAGAGCGTTCGGGGGTGGGAAGCATTGTGATCGGAACGCCCCAAGGGACGTTCTCACCTGTCTTGCCCAATGGTGTGCGGTGGAACGCTGCAAACGACGCGAAATTCTTGCTGGTCACGATTGCCTTGCGGCTGCGCTTGACCGAGTTGCCGGGGTGCTGCGCAAAGAAGTGGGTCCGCAGAGCGAAACCTTCTTTGATGATCTTCACGCCCTGCGTAAGTGCGCTACTGCGTATCTCCGCCGTGAAATCATCCAGTTCAGGCACAGAGTCGGCAAAGAGCGTCACCGACATATGGTGATCCCCAAAGCTAAGGCGTCCACTTAGCAATTCATCACGCGCAGCCGCTAGTTGTTCATACTGCGTTACTGCGCCATCTGCGGTTGTCTGCATCAAGCGCATCTGGCGCTTAATCCGATCATCCATAGTGTTGCTGTTAACCGGCGTGAAGGAATGCGTGATCACCATGTCGATAGGCAGGTTGAGTTCATCGAACATCGTGCAGGGCGTTCTTTCGGAGTAATCCTTGATCGCCAAAGTTGTGCCGATTTTGTTACCGACCGCGCCACCACTCAGTTCAAAACTATCGCCTTTGAATGTGACCCGTGTATTTGCAACAGCATCCGCAACCACACCGTATTTCGTGCCGGGATAAAGCGGGGTTTCTTCGCCGGTGTTGAGACTGCCAAGGAAGCCAAACAGTTCGCCGCTTTCGGCGTTCAGCAAGCGTGGTTGCATATCTGCAAATGTGGTGCTGATGAAGCCAACAGCCTCGCGCAGCGCACGCATGCGTTTGACGGTTTCTTCGCGCAAAACTTCAATGGATTTTTTTGGCGAAAACGGCACCTTTTTTGCGGTCGTGGGGCGGTGCATGATTGTGAGCGTCAAGGTCTTATCTCGCATTCCGGCATTCGCCAGAAAATCACGCCACTGTTCATCTACCGCCGCCGCAAAGCTATCGCCCTTGATAGGCTTCATAGTGGGATCAATGGGCTTGGAAACCTTGTGAACATAGTAGGCAAACTGGTGGCCGCTATCGGAGACTATTTGCGCGAACAGATCACGCACCTTGTCCAGTTCGTCGTCGTCTTTGGTGTAGCTGTTAATGCCGTCGAGACGGATGCACTGGAACAGTTCATTGCCGCGTGTGCGAACCGTTTGATCGTCTACCAGACTGACATAGGGAAGCATCTGTGCGAGGTGTTTTTCCTTCGTAACCCAATGGGGCAACAGCGATGCAGCGTCGAAACCATCTTCAAGGCGCATAGCTATCTCCATCGTGAATTTTGCGGTTTGTCGTTGGCGGCGTCTCTTGCAAAGTCGTCACAACCACGTCCAAGAAGTTAGGGTCCCAATCAGCCGCTTTACGCAGCGCGGGGTAGGCGGCAGCGGCAAGAACCGCTACCACCCAATGTTGTGTCCACAGGAACACCAGAACGCCGCCGAACAACCACACCATCGCGTACATGACGGGCAAGCCGAGTAGTTTCGGCTGTCTGAGCAGTCCTTTGAAAAGTGGCACTTGTTCAGCCATTCTTAGTGTTCCTTATGTGGTCCAGATTGCAGCGACGATTGTTGGTGCGGCTGCGATGCCTGCGATCCCGATGATCACCCAGAGGGCTTGACGGAAATCGAGGATGCCAAAGAGCCACGACAAGAACACACCAATCAGAGCCAATGTGCCGATCACGATACCGAGCGGGCCGGTAATCGCATCGACGATGCCTTGAAGAACGCTTTGGACAGGTGACAAGTCGATGGATTGCGCTAATGCCGGTTGTGCCAGCATCAGGAATACACCGAGCAGTGTCACCACGTTGGTCGTATTTGGCTTCATGAGTTTTCTCCTTCTAGCCGGTTGAACACGGCCAGCACTCTGCTGACGTGATTTTGGGTTTCCCGATAAGGCGGGATACCGTTGTTGCGCGTCACAGCATCGGGGCCAGCGTTGTATGCAGCCAATGCCAATCGCGCATCCCCGAATTGGACCAGCATCATGAGTAGATACCGGGCCGACCCGTCGAGATTTTGTTGCCAATTGTGGGGATCGACGTTCAGATCACGCGCGGTTTCGGGCATGAGCTGGCCGAGACCGATTGCCCCAACCTCACTTCGAGCGCCCACGTTGTAGGCGCTTTCAATTTCGATGTTCGCGCGGAACAACAGACGCCATTCCGTGACCGAAAGTCCCGCCCGACGAAGGGCAGGGTGGCTTGCGTAGCGCATAGCTGTTGCGTCGATTGCTTGAAGAATTTCAGGGCGCGGCACAGCGGCCCTTGGTGCAACAGAAGCAACGCGGAAGTCGCCATCTGTTGTCTGGCTTTCAACGGCAGCGCCTTGACCAAAAAGTTGCAGTCCTTCGGACGCTGAACCTTGGCCCACACCATCATTGTAATTTCGTGTAAAGTTGTCTTGCGCAGTAGACTCGCTCAGCGAGCCGTCGCCGTTCATTACAAGCACCATGCTCTGCGCAAGAGCAGGGGTGCTGGCGAGTATTAGAGCAGCTAGACTAGCCGTCGCTACTTTCGATAGGCGTGTCTGGCAGGGCGTGCAACGTGCGACCGCCTTCAAGCATCGGAATGTTGACTTGTGTGAAGCCCATGCTTTCGAGGAAGGAGATAAGGCCGTTTGCTGTCTTAAAGGTTCGGACTGCAATTTCGTCGTCGTCACCGAGCTTTTTGCGGGCTGGGACGAGCAGTTTTTCGTAAGTGCGTTCCTTGTTGACGACGCGGATAATCCAGATGCCGTACCAAACCGCAGCTTTCTTTGTAGCTTTGGTTCTGCACACAACCTCTGCTTGATAACCGCTGTCAACAAGGGTCTTGAAATGCGTTTCTGTGACCACATTAGGCGCTTCTTTGTTTATGTCTGTCGCCACGATCTGCGTCACCTCCATGGTTAGCAGCAGTGGCACCCTTCTTAGGCACCACCACATTACAATGTTATAAAACCATCATCAAGTTATAATATTGTCACTCGGTGAAAGTCTTTCTATATACCACCCTTAAGCAGCAAGATTACTTTTATTCAAGTATCATAAGGAAACAACCATCATGTCTAAGTCATGGAAGACGACTTACACTCTTATAATCTGGTTTGTTTTTATGGCTCATTCGGTGCAAGCCGAAACTTGTTTGGCACCAACCAGACCATTTGTACCGAGCGACCCCGCATCCGCACTGGAATACGAGGACCTTATCCGACAGGATTTCGAGGACTACATCACCAATGTTCAAGATTACTTCCGCTGCATGGAAGGTGAACGCGCAAGGGCGTTCACCGAGGCAAAAGAAGTCAGCCAGGAGTACGGTCGCTTCGTGCAGCAAATGGTGAATTGAGCCGACAACTATCAGTTGATTTGATTAGCATCCGCATTGTGATGCCTTGTGAGTAAGCTGGGACATACTGTAACAGTCATATGCCCATAATATCTATTTGGCTTCTAGTTTTGGGACTGTAGCAAGTTCCTCGACTACAATGCTGATAGTAGAAAGCTGAAATTATGAGCCTCAGCGTCGGTTCCCTTTATAATCGCATATTTCATACCGGATGCCTCGGCCATCTGCTCAGCATACTCACGTTTAGCCTGCACAATCGGGTCGTCGATCATGTTGTCGCCTTTCACCTCGACGATCACATAAGTCCCATCGTCTTTTTCGAACAAAAAATCTGGATAGTAGCTTCGGACCATTCTTGACTCTGGATCCACGTATTGGATGAAGAACTCAGACTGGCCATGGGTCAGCATTCCGGTGAAGTACAGTTTTTTGACGGCTCCTTCTCGGATCAAATCCCAAAAAAGCGTCTGCTCAGGCCGCGAGTCAAACGCATATGTATCCAGGTGGAACGATTTCGAAGAAACAAGCGCATCTTCAACGTCTTGATCTGTCACCACCAGATTTGGATCGGCCATTACAGAGTATGAGCCATTTTCGGGCAATCTCACGAGTTCGACTTCATGCTCTTCGGTGATTTCGTGTTGCTCCAAATCGTACAAAAGACCAAAGAGGCGCGGGATCACCACGTCGTAGAGCAATTCGTTGTAATCGTTGATCGCGTCGAGGATGTTTTGAATGCCTTCACCGGTGGATTTAAGGATCGCTTCGATTTCCAACGGGCTGCGCCCCAAATACCTCGCGACTTCGGAAACAAGCATAATCTCCGAGAACACGACTTTCTGTCGTAGTTCCGTCCGGTCGATGGTTTTGGAGGAAGCCGTTTTGCCTATTTGAGATGGCTCGATGCCGCTTTGTACGGTCTCGAGGAGGTTGTACTTCCCGGTCAGCATTTGCCAAGCGCTCTTATCAGCGCGATTAATGCCAAGCTCCTGGTTTGGAAGCAGTTCCTTTTCGATCAGCTCAAAGGAACGGCGAACACGTTGCAACTTGATCCTCTCAACGGGTTCTTTGACCAGAATCTCGTATCTTTGCTTATGGCTGTTTGCATTGTTCAGGTCGTCCGCAGACAGCCTGAAGTTTTGGCTAAGTTCGTCATTCAAAATCTGAAGGTTGTCCGCTGAAAGGTAGACGTGCGCTGTGTGCTGGGTTTCGCCGATTGACCGGAAACAACGCATAGTAGCCTGAAGAACAAATACCTTCGACTTTGGCGTTCGGAACATCGCCACGCTGAACAGCGAGCGACAGTTCCATCCCTCGCGTCCCTTGTTCACTAGCAGGATGAACTGCTTCTTGGAGCCTGGCGTATCAAGGCGGATGAACTCGCGAATGTCGTCGTTAGTTGTCTTATCATCTCCGAGGTTTACAAGGATGCTGTCTGCGGGAAGCCCTTTCTCTTCAAGAATTTTTGCGACAAGCGGCTGGAGCTCGTTGCGCACCTCATCAATCGTGGTCGCGAAAATCGCCATCTTCGGCAGCAGACCTTCTGGTCGCAATCCGTCAGTCTTCGTGAGGAAGTCATCGATAGCGATGCGCAGGAACTCTTCCGACTTGGTGTTCGAATATCCGTGCAGGTCGGCCTTCTTCAGGTACTCGTTGGCGATCGCGTCGCTCAAACCATAGGCATAGACGACCTCGGGCAGCACGGTCTGGCCGATATATGGCGTACCAGTGTAGTTGAAACAGGCGACAACGCGCGTTCCTGCCCGCTCGAGGCGAGAAGCCAGCTTGTCGATGGTCGTGCGCAGGCTATTGTCCGTTTCTTTCGCCCCGATCCCCATATCTTTGGCAAGTTTTTTGCCAAAGGCGTGGTGCGCCTCGTCCACGTAGATGCCCAGCTGTCCAAGACGGGTGAGCTTCTCAAACCGTTGATTGGTGGTCAGCTCGCCTTCTTCTTCCGGCGTGTCGAAATCGTATAAGTCAGCGGCATCGGCATAGACGCTCCCGCTCTCTTTGAACGTATCCGGCGTTGCGCCGAACAGATCATCTATGGCGGTCTTTTCCTTGTTCTTTCGCTTCAGAATGATCTTCTGCGTGTTGGACACAATGACGTTGAACATGGACTGGTCGAGTGTGTCGAGGGACGTTCCCGCCTCTTCCAGAAAGTGGAACCGGATGTGGGACGTCAGAAAGTTCACGTACTCAGGCGGCACCACCTTGGACAATTCAAAGGTTTCAAGCTCGCGCAGCGACAAAAGCACCGTTTTGTCAGGCGAGAATACCAGCGCGTTGTGGCAGTATTTGGGGTCCTTCTTCCATTTGTTGGCCAAGATAAACTCGTAGAAGATGCACGTGGCCATCAGAATGGTTTTGCCGGTGCCCATGGTCAGCGCGAAGATGTAGTTCGGATAGGCCCGCGCGTTTTTACGCATGGCTTTGAACACGTCCTCGTATTGCTTCTGGGATACGTCCTCGAACAGGCTGATTTGCCCGGTGTCGGCTGCGACGCCGCCCTCGGCGCGGTCGGCGAACACGCCCTCTTTTTCGTACCATTCCTTGAAGATCTGTTCGATGCGCTTGTTGTCCAAGAACTCCTTCAAGAACACATAGATTTCCAGCGCCTCGAACTGCGGCGTGCGCAAGTAGGCGTGGGCGTTTTCGGGATCGTTGAAGTCGAGGAACTTCTTCGACAGATCGCGATAGCTGACTCTGATCCGCTTCTTATTCTGCTGGTAGAACGTCAGGAGGAACTTGAAGAAGGCGAATTCGCCAAGGGCGGCGTCGGTCTTTTTAGGCATCGATGCTGCCTTCCCAAGATTCCGACAACAGATCGGTGATCTTCACCCGCACCGTGCCTGCGTCCTCGGGCACCTTGTAGCGGCCGCTGACCAGCTCATTCTTTTCAGGCACGTCCAATTCGACCGGCTGCAAGATCGCGCCGTCGTAGTTCCAGTCCACCATGATGCTTTCGACCATCTCGCGCCAATCTGTGACTTGCTCTTTTTGGAGCGAGAGCTTTTGCAGCAGGTTCATCGGGTAGAAGCGTTCGATTTCCAGATGGCCGTCCTTGATGGCCAGTCGCGCCTCAGAGTCGCGTTTGAATTCGAGCTGGGACTTGTCGCGCAATATGTCCACGACCTCCACATCGATTTTGTGGGGTTTCACTTCGAGCTCGAGCTGCGCTTTCAGGTCGGGTTCGTGACCCATGCAGACAAGCAAGATTTTTTCGACCGGCTGGTTCGGGTTGGTGTTTTGGCGGCGTTGAAATGCTTTGTAATCAAAACCTGCGATCAGCTCGGACAGATCGGCCTTAGTCGCGATGCGGTTCACAGGCATAATCTTGACCATGCGTCCGTCTTTTTCGCCGTCGTAGATAGAGCTTGTTTCGATAGGTTGGATTTCTAAAGCCTCAGCAAGCAGTGCTTTAGCTTCAATCTCGTTGCGGAAAACGTCGTAGTTATTGACATTGTACACATCAAATCCGGGCATCTGTTTGCCGCCGAGTTCTCGTGGCTGCTCAATTAACATTATGAGGCGCTTTGTCGTCGTTTGAACAGATCCAAGATTGATATCTGCCCCGATGAAACGACGACCCAACTTGGCCGCAACGGACTGAGTAGTACCCGACCCCATGAAACAATCAAAAACCAAACCGTTTTCAGGGCTGTTATTTGCAATGATCCGTTCCAGCAATTCTTCGGGTTTTTGAGTTGGATACCCAACTCTTTCTGGCTTATTCCCTGCCAGAACCGAAATGTCCCAGACATCTCGCATAGGCATGCCTTTGGTTTCTTCTTCCGACGTAATTTTCCGTGTGCCGCTGTCAGGGTCTAATATCTGTGTTTTGCCGCCAAAGCGCTTCATGTAGCTCTCAGATGCGCCCTCATACTCGGTATGAAACACACGGTCTTCTGAGGATGTTTTCCTGTAAAAGAAAATGACATCGTGCATGCTCTGATATTTCTTGGAGGTCGAGGGCCAGCGGCGGTAACTCCAGATGATTTCGTTAAGAAAATTTGTGTGCCCAAATATTTCATCGAGCATCAGCTTTATTGAATGCGAGACGCCAGGATCAACGTGAACAAACAGTACACCTCGTTCAGACAGAAGCTCCCGGATAACCGCGAGGCGCTCATACATGAACTGAAGATATCCGTCATTGGTCCAGATGTCTGAATACTGCTTTTCTTCAAAGCTTCCGGAATCGTTAAGCACCTTTTCGCCGCGAAGTTTGATCTTCTTCTTATAGTCGGCCTTAGAATCGAAAGGTGGATCGATGTAGACTAAATCGACCTTGCCCCTGAATTCTTTCAGAAGGTGGCTCATCACCTGAAGGTTATCGCCCCAGAAGATCTTGTTGCGCCAACCGTCCACCTCTTCACCATAGGTTTCCTTCAGCTGCGCCGGGTAGAACTGGGTGGAGGTAAAGGGCCGCTTGCCGCGCCAATTGAGCATCGGGTAGCCCTTGATCGGCTGAAACTTGTAACCCTCTACCGAAGAGACCTCTCCCGCCGCGACCGGTCCCAAATCCATATTTTCTTGATCGTCCGCCATCACGCACCGCCCGCCTTAAAATTCCAGTTCTTCATATCGCAATAGGCCCGCATATCGCAGTTCTCACACAGCTTTGCGGGACGTTCCCTGATCGCATAGTCGCGTCCCTCAATCCGGTCCACGACGGCATCAAATGATGCGATAGTTTTGCCAATAGCCTTACCGTCCTTTTCGAATGAGATAAACGGGTTACTGTCCTGCTCGCCGGTATAGTAGAGATGCGTCTTGCTGACCTTCTCGCCTGTCCGTTCCTCAACCAAATGGGCGTAAACCTCAAGCTGACGCTGATATTGGTGCAGGCGGCTGCGGTCCTTCTCCATGTCCGGCTTACGTTCCGACTTGAAGTCTATCAGCTCGACCGTGCCGTTTTCGCCCCTGATCAGGTCTACACTGCCCTTGAGGATATAGCTGTCCTTGACCAACGAGATATCGACCTCCGCCTCCTTCAGCCGGTCGAAATTCTTACGCTCGCGGTCCACATATCGCACAACATGGCCATGCGCTGCCCTAAGCGACGGCGGAGCCAGATATTGGCGCTCGCGCTTGGACAGGTAGTGGTAGTTCGTGTCGAACCACCCTTTGATCTGATCCTCGGTGACCAGATGCGGCTCACCCCGCAGGACGGCCTTGTGCACGTCCTCAATCGTCTGGTGCACCAACGTACCAAAGAGCTGCGCCCCGGCCCGGATCGGCTGGAATTCGAGCTCTTTGAAGAAGCGGTACTGTTCGGCGCAGTTCTCGAACAGGGTGATGTGCGAGGTGAAGGAGTATTCCCGCTTGAGGTTCACGTCCTTAACCTGTTCGAAGTCGAAATTCTCGACCACAAATTTTGGATCGCGCCAATGGGGCAGATCGTGGAAGCAGTCATCGAAGTACCGCGACGGTGACCGCCCACGCCCCTCCTTGACTTCCGTGGCCAGCACCAAAAGGTTCTGTGCCCGCGAGAAGGCGGTGTAGTAGAGCCGCCGGAAATCGAAAAACTTGGTTCGCTCCATCGGTTCGAACGGTGGCTTGTTCAGGAAGGGCTCGAGCAGTTCATCGATGTCCGTCCACTGCTTGCGCGGCGTCGCCTCGAGCGATCCGCAAATCACAATCGGGAACTCGAGTCCCTTGGACTGGTGGATTGTCAGGAAGGAGACGCACCCACTGGGCGCGTATTCGCTGTCATCCTCGTATTCGTTGATCCCGCCCTCGTGCAAAAATTTGAGGTAGCGATTGAACAGATCCCGGATGTTCTGATCCAAGAAACGCGGATTCAGAACCGTGATGTAGTGAAGATACTCGAACTTCACTAAGAGCTGGGAAAACGTCGCAAGGTTGCGCGCCGCGCGTCCTTTATCAACGCCGGTCAGTTGGTCTTCTTCCAGAAACCTGCTGAAGAGAGGGAACTGGAGGAGCTGGTAGAACAGCCCGGAAAACGCGTAGTCAGCATCTGCGGTCAGGTTGAGATGCCGTTTGGCCAACGGCCGCGCCCATTCCAGCAACCGCTTATTCTCTGGTTTGCGCAGTTCCTGAACGAAAAACTTGAAACACTGCTCGTCATAGTACTCCCAAACGCGCATCTCGAGGTCTGCGCGCTCCTGTCGAACATCTGCAAACTGCGGGAACAGGAAGATCAGCGCACCGATCATCAACCTAATCTCTTCGCGCTCAAAATAGAGGTTGGAGCGCGGCGAATAGACCAGGATGCCATTGGACTCGAGGTGCCGGGCAAGCGCAAGCACTTTGTCGTTTTTCACAGACCGGAACAGAAATGCGACCTGGTTCCAGTCTGTCAGTTCGCCAGACGCCTCGAGATGGCGCAGGAACTCGTAGACTTCATCCTGAAAGCTGTTGTTGTCAGTTTGGGTGATTTTCAGAACCGAGCTGACGTCCGCAAAATCATCGGGGCGCGGTTCGATAACCTTGTCATACCGGTATTGCGCGTCCTTATCGCTCCATTCTTCATCAGCGATCCATGAATTGTAGAAGTCGATAATTTTCGGGTCAGAGCGATAGTTTACCGTAAGGGATACTTGTTCACATTCGCCCTTCGCAAAATTGCTGGGGTACTCAAGAATATTCCGAATAGTCGCGCCGCGAAATCGGTACAAACCCTGATCATCGTCGCCCACGACGCACAGGTTTTTTGTGTCACCGGCCAAGTGGAAAAGTATCTGCTCCTGGATCGTGTTCGTGTCCTGGTACTCATCGACCATAAGGTGGGAGAACTTGGATTTCAGGCTCTCTAAGACACCGGGGTGATCCTTCAACAACCGCAAAGCCTCGAACTGAATGCCCGAAAAATCGAGCGCATTCGCCTCTTCCAATAGGTGCTGATAGGTCGCGAAACACTCGGCAAGCGCCTGAAGTGACGCTTGCCCTGAGTCTTCGAGCGCCTTGATGTCCAGGGTCTCTTCTGTGACTTTGTTCAACCACTTTAAGAGCTGCGTCGATTGATACCAACGCCCAGACCGGTCTTCGCCGATTAATTCGGTTATCCCATCGATGGCTTTGAACTCTTTTAGGCGTTGGTAGAGGAAATATTGCTGATCAAATTGGTCGAGAAGATTGAAGCTGCGCTTTAACCTCGTGAACTCGCTATGATCCTTTAAGATGCGAAGGCATATAGAATGAAAAGTACCAATGTACATCTCATTGACGTTGAAACTAAGCCCAGCGGACAGTAATCGGTTTGAAATTCGGGTTGTTAGCTCTTGTGCCGCTTTTTCTGTGAAAGTTACCACTAGAAGGGTTTCGGCTGTAGCCTTCCCGGCCTCTATCAACGCCACGACGCGCTCAACAAGTGTATAGGTTTTACCTGAGCCAGGACCTGCGATAATCAACACTGGACCATCAAAGTGCGCGATAGCCTTTTTCTGGCTAAGATTGGCAGATGAGTGCAAAATACTTTTCTCTCAATGACTATATTTTCTGTGCCATTGTGGACCTGTCTTGATCGTTTAACAACGTAGCACTGCGACACTATGTTGAAGCCCGTCAAATAGAATGATCAGAAGAAGCAATTCTTTCTGTGCCGAGCAAACGAGCCATCATGTCCTGTGTTGCAAAAACGACCCTTTTTGCGGCACTTTTTTGCCTTCCGCCAAGTCATTGATTTCTTTTGAGGTGGACTGCCGCAAAAACCTGATGCACAAAGCTGTCATGAAAATCGGCTATGCACGCGTGTCTACAGACGAACAGAACCTTGATCTACAGATCGAGGCGCTGACTGAAGCCGGGTGCGGTCGCATCGTCACTGACAAGGCGCAGAGCGGAGCGACGGTGGCAGAGACCCGGACAGGTTTTTCCGAGGCGATGGATCTGTTGGGCGAAGGCGATACTTTGGTTGTCTGGAAGCTGGACAGGGTAGGGCGGTCTATTGCGGACCTGATTCATCTTCTGAAGCTTTTTGGAGACCGTGGCATCGAGTTCCGCAGTTTGACGGACGGGATCGACACGACAACCGCAGGTGGAAGGTTAGTGTTTCACATCATGGGCGCGCTTGCCGAATTCGAGCGTGACCTCATCAGAGAGCGGACCACAGCGGGGCTAAAAGCCGCAAAGAAGCGCGGCAAGCGTCTGGGTCGGCCGCCGGCCCTTACGCCAACACAAATCGCACACGCCAAACGGGCCATCCAGACGAAACGTGAAACTGTCTCAGGCATGGCGGAAATACTGGGGGTCAACAGAAGCACGATCCAGCGCGCCTTGGCGGCGACTACGTGATGGATGAGCTTCAGCGCTTCATTTTCCAGATCAAATTTGAGAATGCCTTCCTGAAGAACGAAGGGCAGGCATTCGAAGACATGTTCGCCGCGATCATGGGACATACCTTTCCCGGCGATTTCCAGCCTGTACGTGCATACGGAAACAAGGGCGACCGGAAGAGCGATGGCTACCGGGCAAGCGACAAAACCATCTTTCAGTGCTACGGACCCCGCAGCACTAAGCTCGATGCCATGCAGGCAAAGGTCGATACTGATTTCAACGGCGCACTCGGCCATTGGGGTGCGCGGATGGAGAGATGGATCTTTGTCCATAATGATATGGACGGCCTTCCGGCCGATGTCGTGCAGCAACTTGTCGATTTGGAAGCTGCAAACCCCACCGTGAAACTTGGGTCGATGGGCTATGCCGAGTTGTTCGATGTCGTGATGTCGCTAACGCCAACGCAGCTTACGGACCTTTTCGGTGCGGCTCCGACGCAGACGACGCTTTCGCAGTTGGAGTTCATGGAGCTTCAACCCGTGATCCTCGCGATCCCGCGCATGGAGCCTGACGATAATCCTCCGCTCACGGCGCCCTCAGCCACGAAATTGCAAGCAAACGACCTCTCTGACGCCGCCGCCGGCCTGCTTCGTGTAGGGCGTCGCCAAGAGCGTCTGGTCGAACGCTTCTTCGAGCAGTATCCAGTTCCAAACTTTGGCGAGGAGATCGCGCAAGGTTTCAGAGACCGTTATCAAGCTCTCCGGGACGAAGGCGCGAGTCCCGATGCCGTTTTCGCAGAGCTCCAACAGTTTGCGGGGGGCATGTCGGGTAGCCCCGAACATCAGGCCGCTGTTCTCGCTGTTATGTCGTATTTCTTCGAGCGCTGCGACATTTTCGAGGATCATATTGAGGAGGGTGCAGCAACATGATTCTTCCGACCAAACATATCCGGCCTGAACGCGCTCTGCTTACGGTTGGAGCAGAAGTCCTCGCCTGCCTCAATCGTCCGATGACGGTTTCGAAGGTATGGGACGAAGTGCGCGAGCAACGCGGTAAATCTGTCGGCACTGCGCCCATAAACTATGATTGGTTCGTTTTGGCACTCAATCTGCTTTTCATGTTGAATGCCGTCACGTTCGAGAACGGCCTTCTACGGAAAGCGGTGACATGATCCATTCCATCACCAGCGACTTAAATAGCTTCAAGTCCCTTACGTTCGGGCAGGGTCTCAATATCGTCCTTGCCGAAAAGGGGGCCGAAGCAACCGATCGTCAGACCCGCAACGGTGCTGGCAAGTCGAGCTTTGTCGAGCTGGTTCACTTCATATTTGGCAGCAACGCGGACAAGAAAAGCATTTTCCGATCTGACACCCTGATCCCCCATACGTTCGAGATCCAAGCGGGCATCGGCGGCCATGTGATGACCGCAGCTCGCTCAGGCTCGAAACCCTCAAGGATACGGATACAGGGCGAGACCGCGCATTGGCCGATCAAGCCCGATCTTGAAACAAAGACCGGTGACTTGGTTTTATCGCAAGCAAATTGGAAGTTAGTTCTCGGAGCCCTTTTTTTCGATCTTCCGACTAACGAAGATGCCCGTGGCCGATTTGGCCCGACATTTCGATCAATGTTTCCTTATTTCGCCCGCCGCCAGAACAGTGGAGCGTTTTCGCATCCGACGAAAAACTCAGAAGATCAGTCCAGCTGGAACCAGCAAGTTGGCTTATCTTACCTTCTTGGTCTGGACGCGAGTATTTCGCAACAATTTCAGGAAACCCGCGATCAAGAGAAGGCTATGAAAGAACTGCGCAAGGCGGCGAAACAAGGCAGCCTTGGGGACTTTTATGGAAGCTCCGCACAGTTTCGAACTCGTCTGACGGTTGCTCAGGGGAAGGCTGACCGGCTACGCCAGCAGATCGCAACCTTTAACGTGGTCCCGGAGTATACCGCCCTCGAAAAAGAGGCGTCGGAAATCACCCGAGCGATCTCCACGATGAACAATGATAATCTCATCGACCGGGACCTGATACTGCAACTGACCAAAGCGCTTGAGAGTGAAGAACCACCGGCAATCTCCAATGTCGAAAAGGTTTATAACGAAGCCGGGGTTGTCTTGCCTGGGACTGTAGGCAAGCGTTTCGAAGAGGTGTCTGCGTTTCACGAAGCTATCGTCAGAAACCGGAAGGCGCACCTGACAGGCGAAATATCATCTGCGGAGAAGCGGATTGAAGAGCGAAATGAAGAACGGGCAGAGTTGGATCGCCGCCGACAGGAGATTATGGGCATCCTCAAGTCAGGCGGTGCGCTGGATCACTACACCAAATTGCAGGAAGAACTTGGCCGGTCTGAGGCTGATGTAGAGGCTTTGCGCCAGCAGCTGGAAATCGCTGAGCGGATCGAAAGCACGCAGGTTCAACTCGACATCGAGCGCGCCCGCCTACAGCAAGCGCTGCAATCCGACCTGCACGAGAGAAGCGGGATCGTTGAGGAAGCGATCCTTGTGTTCGAAAACCTCTCAAACGCTCTTTATGAGCAGGCGGGTAACCTCGAAATCGGTGCCACCGACAACGGACCCACGTTCGACGTGACGATTGATGCACAGCGCAGCAAAGGCATCAACAACATGCAGATTTTCTGCTTCGATCTGATGCTGTCAGAACTGGCGACGAAACGAGGGCTGGGTCCGGGTTTTCTGATCCATGATAGCCACCTTTTTGACGGTGTTGATGAGAGACAGGTCGCGAAGGCACTTCAGCTCGGAGCCGAACATGCCGAGCGTGTCGGGTTCCAATACATCGTCACGATGAACTCTGATGCTTTGCCGCAAGACGGCTTTCATGATGACTTCGACGTATGGAAGCATGTGAATCCCACGCGACTATACGACGAGGAAGAGACGGGCGGCCTCTTCGGTGTTCGGTTTTGATGAGGTGGTTTAGTGCATAGCGGTCGAGAAGATGCGCCTGGATACTTCTACATTGTCCGCAAACCGGGCGATGACTGGGAAGTTTGGATGTGGACCGGACACACGTGGTATGAGCCAGGTGAAGCCGAAGAGCGCGAGCCGCCTTGTTGGTGCGCACGAGTGCCGCAGGCTCCGCAGCCGTCTTAGTTGACTACCGTCCCGCTTCATTGCGCAACCGAAGCGGGGAACCGTATCGAAATGCTGCGTTGAAGAGTCCCATTAATCCAGTCCTATCATTGACGAAAGCTGACACCAACGCACCTGCAAAAGGCTCATAAGAACTGTTATGTTAATTAGGTCAGCATTATTGACCTACATTGCAGCCAAACCATAGGCTACGATATCATCATTCATAGATGACATTCTGACGTTTGCCATCTTTCCACATGGGAACGAGTGCTCCCGTGTTCCATTTGTAGAGCCAACCGACAACCGCCCGTGTCTCGCGATCTAGGATGAATTTGATGGGTTCAGCGGTTTGGCGCTGTTTGGCTTCCCGAACCGTAGTCTTTGTTGTTGTTGGCATCGTTTCTTGATCTGAGTTGTTGAATGATAAGGCAGCAGTCACGATGATATTCCCCCTGAAATTGGCGCTCAAAAAATGCGTAAACACTCGTGCTGTTCCTGCGCAACGTGCGGTTGGAACTACCCTTAGGAGTTGTGCTTAAAATCTCTGCAATTGCACGATAGAATACGCAAAGAAGCGCAAAGGAACGAAAAAATTTCTAGTAGTTCACTGATTAAAAACGGTAAATATTTTGTTGCACCGCAGAAAACCGAAGACAACTTCAAGGTGCTTTTTGCGCGCCTCGCCGCTGCCGGTGCTGGCCGACCTGTAAATGCGAGCGGCTTTCCAGATGGACCGTGGACACCGGATGCGCTTATGGAAGCCATCTGTTTGCTTGAAGAGAACGAAAAGGGAATCAATCTGCGGATTGTGCAGCTATGGTTCCAGGATAACGATCACGGAATTGGTCCCGAAAACATCAAGTGGCTTGCTCGGATTTTCGGTTGTGACGATCCAGAAGCAACGAGCCTATGGCAAGCCGAAATTGCGGCATCCAAGGAACGCCTTACCAAAGAGCGCAAAGCCAAACAACTTTCCAAGAAGCACACAACATCGGACGAAGCCAAAGAGACAGATCAACCAGTCACTACTGGTGAAGCGGAAACACAGCATCAAAGTCCATCGATCCAACCGGAAAAACCGGCGAGCCGAACGTTGGCAGAGAAGACAGAGTGGATTTTAAGCGGTTCAGGGTCGATGAACCTTCTCGTTGTGTATTGGCTCGTGTTCTGTGGTCTTGGCTTTTTGAACTACGCACTTGGAACGTTGAGTGTGACATATGAACCGGTCGAAGGGCTGTCCAAACAAGTCGGTTTCATCTGGGCACCAACGCTCAACGCCCTACCCCTAATAGCTCTACCGCTCTACATATACTTTGTTGGAGACCTCAACACATACTGGAAGCGAGTAGGCCGAGGTAACTGCATATCAGTGGATTCCAAATCCGTCACGGCGCATCGAAACGTGGCTTGGTACGCGAAGGTCAATGACTTCTCGTTCTCGTTCTGGGCCATCGCGTTGTTCTGCTTTCTGTTCGTTTGCTGCTTCCAGTGGTTCGGTATTTACCTGCCTGCGTATCTGTCCGGTGACGCTAATGGCGTTCAAATAGACCGATACCTTGTGACACTTGTGCGGCCAGAGGTGATTTCCATTCCAGAAGCTATGATCTTGTCTGCGATCGGATACCTTTACACCGCGTCATATATCGCGGTCTTCATGTTCGGATTGTTGTTTCTGGTGATCGTCGTTTTCGATTTTCATGATATTTGCACCACCTTGGTTCTCGAAGGGAGAACCATCAATCGACGGCAAATCTTGAAGGAAGGTCAAAAAATTGTATGGGGCAGCTTCCGTGTTGCCGTCCTCGGCCTTTGGCTCGCGACCCTTATTAAGCTGCAAGTAACCTATCTGTCGTCAGACAGCCCAAATTTCGTGCAGTGGATCAAGACGGACGCTCTATCATTCTTCAGAGTGGGTTCGACAAGGAACGGGTGGTTGGACAACACTTCCATTACCCACTTTACCACATTTCTAATGGTCGTGGTCACAGCGACCATCTTTGTATTCTCAGTCATGAAGGTTCAGAATATTTTCCAGCGACTTTCAATCTATGGCGAAGATCTTTCTTTCGCTCGCGATGGGCGGGAGGTTGTAAGAATGTTGTTTGTGATCGGGTTACTTTCTGTAAACTTAGTCTTGGTCGGTCGGTTTGATGGATTCTCACTACTCTTGGCGTTGAGCATCATCGCCTCGACGCGCGTCTTGTCTGGGCCAAAACTGCAAACTTTCTTAGGTGGATGATGGAACAGGCGAAATACTACAGCGACATTGCTGATGGACCCGAAACGGCCAACGCGTACTGGATGACCACAGATGACAACGTGCGCGTTCGCGTGGGCATCTACGCAACCAATACTGAGGCCAAAGGGACAATCCTGCTCATGCTAGGCAGGTTCGGATACATGGAGCGATACGGGCGTGTCGCAAAGACCTTTGCCGACAACGGCTATTCAACAGCAGTGATTGACTGGCGTAGCCAGGGATTGTCAGATCGGATGGCTGATGATCCACAAGCGGGTCATATTCACCGTTTTTCTGATTATCAAAAGGATGTTGCCGCCCTACTGGCAGCGGTCGAGGAACTTGAGCTTCCAAAACCATACTATCTTGTTGGGGTATCTATGGGGGCTTGCATCGGTCTTCGTGCGATGCTCGATGATCTTCCTGTAGACGCCGCCGCTTTTATTTCCCCCATGTGGGGAATCAAAATGTCCACCCTTCAACGAGTGGCAGCTTGGCCCATATCATGGGCCTCTCAAAAGGTCGGCTTGAGCCACAAATACGTTCCCGGCGAGAGTGGCGATATCTACGTTCTGAACACACCGTTTGAAGACAACAATTTAACCCATAACGCTGATATGTATGATTATTGGGTTGATCAGGCAAAGAAAGCCCCAGAGCTTCAAATCGGCGGGCCAACACTGTCCTGGCTGTACGAAGCCCTCTCCGAATGTCGTAGCCTATCAAGTGTTCCGTCACCTGATATCCCATGCATTACATTTTGCGGCGAATTGGATCAGCTGGTGGACAACTCGTCTATCAAGCGTCGGATGGAGCAGTGGCCGGACGGCCAATTCGCTATGATCAGAAACGCGAAGCATGACGTTCTTACCGAAACTGAGGAAGTTGGCGGCGACGTCATGGGCCAAATTTTCCAGTTCTTTGCTGAGAACACCAAATAAATTAAAGCGAGATTCGGTCCCGAACATCCGTTTCGGGCCGACGCTTCCAAACGTGAGACCTCTTGATTCAACCCCTAAAATCCGGTTAAACAATATTATAACGCCGTGAGGTCGTTATAATAACCTATTTTAGAGGGGAACATCATGAAGAACATTCTCCGCACAAGCGCACTGGCACTGGCAACCGCCGTAGCTGGCATCGCAGCGGCACCAGAACGCGCACAGGCCCAGACCTATCAGATTGATTGCGCAATTTTGTTATGCTTATCGGGAGGCTGGCCCGCATCTGTACCTTGCGCCCGCGCCCGCGCCGAGTTCATCCGTAGGATCACACCTTGGCCTGTTGAACCCCCGTTGCAAATCTGGCGCTGTCCGATGGGCGCAGCTTACACCGTCGATCCTGAAACCCTGACTGCCGACCGCATCTACGACATTCTCCTAGAGTTGGATGATGTGGCACCACAGCAGTCGTACCCAAGCGCACCACTCACGGATTTCGCGCTTGAGCCACAGCCCGCCGTTGTTCGACGCAGCGGCGGGACTGCGGCCCCTCTCCCAGAAGGCTACGCATTGCAACTTGTTCAAGATGGGGGTGGCGCAGACATCGACATCAGCGGGCAAGAGTTCAATTTTGTGAGGTCCATCCGGGTCTACAACGTCACTTATGCAAGACAGCGCGAAAGCGGTCGCGACAATGATTGCAACAGATCATTCTCAATGCGCGTCGGCACATATGGAACGCAGGGCGATTTCCGCTGGACCGGATCAAGCGATTATCGCTCACTTCCCGCAGCGCACACGGGTTTGGAAAACTACCCAAGCAACTGCCCGTCAATTTTCCATCGCTCGGTCTTCGTGGAATGGCGGGATTATGAAGGCAACTACGGCTTCGAGCAGGTCAACTACTAGGCGTGGTATGACGCCGAACGAACAATACTATAATTGCGACAGGCATCCAGACGTTGTATGCCTGTCGTCACAAATAATAAGAATCAACAGGCAGAGGAGCAGTTCCCGCCGTACAACGAGAAACCCCCGCAGAGGGGTTAACCTGTACGGGGGGTTTAGAACCAAGGGATTGGCGTCCCAAGTGGCTACCATATTTTTCAAGTCCGGTTCTAACACCCCACCAACATGGCAAGCAAGAAAAAAACGCATTTGTGCGCTCGCTACATCTGCATCTTGGTCTGACCCTTCCAAACGCCACAAGAGTTAGACCAAGGCGCAGCATACAGTAGGTACTATAGCCGAACGGCCAATACCCTGTATTCTAAGAGCGTCGGAAAACAGAGAATCGAAAGGAGAAAACAGCCCTAAAAAGTAGAAACCCCCGCAAGGCGGAAACCTAACGGGGGGGTTCTGAAACCAAAGAACGCCAATTCTTTAGCAGATCAAAAAAGCTGTTGATCTCGGTTTTATCACCCCCTTCCAAAGCTGGCAACAAAAAACGCATTTGTGCGAACCATAAAGACTTGCCTGCTTCCGCCCTGCTTAAACCGAGCAAGGACAGAGACATGCACAGCATTGCAGCTCGTATTGAGAGATACGATCACCACACCGAAGGGTTTCCCACCCTGCCAGACGGCATGGAGCGTGACGGCTTCATCCGCTTGTTTGAGAACGTCGCACCGACGATGTTCAATCTAACTGACGCGGAAGTTTCCACTTTCGTCCGCATGGCAGAAGATCCCCGGCCAAGCGACTGGAAGTCGCCCGACCGCGAACCCTGTTGCTACCGTAGGCAGGGCGAGATTGCCGCGAGACGCAGCAAATCCCGTTACAGCATCGCCCGACACGAAAAGCGGCTTGCTGCCGTGGGCCTGATCGACAAACGCACAATGGCGCATGGCGGCAGGTCAGGGTTTGATGGGTGCGGCGTGTTCTTCTCGTGCGCAATCGCACTGGTCCCCGCCATGCTCGCTCACCAGCACCAACAGGACGCGCTAAACAAAGAGCGCAACCTCCTGTGCAACACACGCAGCATCCACAAGGGCCATCTAAAGGCCGCCATCAATGACCTGGCCGACCTTGGGGCCGACACGTCGCAGATCGAAGCGGAATACGAAGCGTGGCCGGATGCACGGCAACTGAGGCGGATCGACATGGACGATCTTCGTCAACACGTCGCAGAGGCCGACTTACTCACACAGCAGACCATCAATTTATTGAATGAAACACAAGATATGCAACACGGGTGCAGCACAAGTGCTACCCCCTATATACAAGATACAACCCAAGACTTTAAACCTGTCTGTAACGCAAGCGTGAATAAAAGGAGCGCGGGCAAGCCCGCGCACTCTGGATATGATGGTTCAGAGCCTAACGGCCCTGAACATTGCAGAGAAAAAGATGATGAAAGGTCGCGCGAAACAAGCAAGGGCGAAATTCGATTAAAGCTGTCAGGACCGATCCTTTATGGTCTCGCATCGCCGGACATGCAGCTTTACATCGACGCAAGGACCAGTGGACGACCCCCCACCGAGCATGACGTTTCTGCCGCAGCCGTGCAGATGCTTCCCGAATTGGGGATCAATCAAACGGCATGGCGTGACGCTTGCGAAGTGATGGGCCACAATGACGCCCTTCTCGCCTTGATCATCACAGATGCAAACAGGTTTACACCGGAAATCCGTGTTCAAAACCCCGGCGGATACCTTCGTGGCATGACAAGTGCAGCCCGCAACGGCACCCTGAATCTCGTCGGTAGCTTGAAAGCACTGGCCGAGCGGAAAGATCAGCAAAGCAGATGATTGTTTTGCTATCCAGCGTCAGATTTGAGCCCTTCCCCGTGCTTGTGGATCGTCATTTGTTCGGTTGGAAACGGTGCAATCAACGAAAAGGCATCCTCGGGCGAGCCGTGGAGCCAAACATCGTGATTTTCGGGCGACAGGATCACAGGCATCCGGTCTGGATGAACCTCGCGCACCAGTTCATTGGGTTTTGTCGTAATGATCGAGGACGTCACCAGCGACCGTTCTTCTTGTTCGTATTGGCCTTTGAAAAACCGCCAAATACCCGCAAACACAAACGGCGGTCGCGCTTCGTCGCCTTTCAGCCCAAACCAAAAATACGTCGCCGGTTTTTTCCCTTTGGCCTCGCAAAAACTGGTTGCTGGGACGAGACAACGCCGCGTTTCAAAGCTGGTTTTCCAAAATCTCGAAGTCAGCAGCTTATCGTCACGCGCATTGTTCACGGCCTTGGGCTGAATCGGATTTCCCGTCACCTTGGATTTTTGCGGCAGAACGAAACCCCAATGAGAATTTTCCAGCCGACGCGAACCCTCGCCATCGAGCGTGATGATCGGGGCGTTACCCTTTGGGAAAATCGCAGGCAGTGGTTGCGCATTTCCAAGCTGATCATTCGCAGGCTTAACGTTGAACAGACGCCGCATCGTCTCTTGAGGCAGGTTGTTGGAGTAAAGATTGCACATTTTTCAGGCCCCGGTTTTGACCTTCATAATGAAATTTTTGGGGCGTCGAACGCAAGCGTCCGACCAGCTCTAGGTTTCAGCCGGCACATGACGGCTTACACTCAGAACAGCCCTACCCTGCGCACGGTGCCGCGATAGTCATTCCGCGTCTCTTACAGAGCCGCGTCATTTTCTTCGCTTCATCCCCGCCCAGGGAAGGTCCGATCTGCCCAAAGGGTGACGATCTTCGCCCACGCGACCTGACGGCCGCTAGTGGGTGCTTTGCGATGCTGGCAGTAGATCAAGACAACGGGTGTGTAAGGAGGGAAACCGAGCCAACAATGCCCGCTCGGTCGGGGCATGTGCCAAACCAATGCAAGCCTCACTAGATTCAAGTTGCGACAGTGCATCGTCATCACGAATTATCACCGCAGCTGGCATCGAACGCCGCCAGTTTTCAAGGTCGGCAATTACGCCCCATACAAGCGTAGAACGCATAGACCGTTTCATGTGATCAATAGGTCTTCGGGCGTTTTTCCATTCGCAAGATGTTCCTTAAACCACGCTGGCGGACGGCCAAAGCCGGACCATGCTTTCTCTGGCGACCGAGGATCTTGATACTTCGGCGGTTTGGGCGGTCGAGGTGCCGATTGCCGCTTTTTCCTTTTCACTGGCGCCGGTGCGTCAGCCAAAAGCTGTTGCAGCGTGAAGCCATGCTTTTTTGCAATGTCGCCCACCACGCGCTTTGCCTCGCGAAATTCCTGCTTCCTGCGGTGCACAATTTCACTCTCAATGTTCTTCAGGAGCGCCTTCAGCTCGCGCTTTGACTTTCCTTTCAAATCCACCAGTGCCATTTTCCCTGCCTTCCTTGCTAATTCCCAGCCGATCTTTGCCCTTATCGTCCAAAAGGGCCAGTTCATTGCAACTATAGATCACAAATTCTTGGTCCTTCGGCCAAGATAGTTTCAGCTTCGATACCCGGCGCACCACGCCAGCAGCTTTGAAAATTCGGGCAGCTACGTCAGGCAGTGTTTCGTTGCGCCGCAACCGAAACCACTCCGTTCCGCGACGATCACCGCGGCCAAACCATCGCGCCCGCAAATCGCGCAAAACCCGTTGTTCCGTGAAATATGCGTTGGGCATCGACAAAGTGTAATAGACCTTTAATCGACCCCCCACTTTGCCTTTCAATGCGTTTCTGCGGCTTTTCGTCAGCCGTTTGGTAAACCCGACTTTGAACAAGTCCGGTTCATCCAAAGACTGCATAAGATATACAGTCCCCCATGCCGGTCGCCGCCGAAACCAAGCAATTCCCTTGCGCCGCCTGCGGCGTCTCATGCGAACCGCCGAGTATCGGTCGTGAGGGCTCTTTTTTCCGAAATCTCGACGTTGTTCATAAAGCTATCGAAGGTCACATCGACCCCGCCGCCCCAGAACCAAGTTCTCGATGATAATTGCAGAACATCGGTCGTGTTCTTGATTATCTTCAAAGCATTATCCTCGGATCAATGACCACTCACCAATGCCAGCCCAAACAACGCCTAAAAGCACCCCGAGGCCGTAGAACCGGCGCGGATCGGTTTCAGCAAGGGCGTGAGCAGCAGCAAACATCGCGTCCCTGCCCCCCAAACGATCCAACCGTTCGCCAACTTGTCTGAACATCGCAAGTCCAGGCGAAGACAAGTCAGCCTTGCGGGGGTCAAAGGCAGTAGGTCCATGCAGTTTTTCCGCATGATCGAAGGCAGCTTCAAACGCCAATATGGCGCTAAAGCCTTCACGGTATGTCTCTGTGTTTTTCATCTACTGCGTCTTCGTCCGCCAACCAAAGGCATAAAAGAGATACGCAAAATACAATGCTGCACCGACCATGAGCAGCCCAATGAAAATTGCGCCGCCGCCAACTGGATCGTAAGACGACATGAAGAACGAGCCAACGAACACGCTCCACAAAAACATGAAGAACGTCCCGCCGAGCATCATGCACCACTGGCGAAACGATAAAACCATCCCACGCGCTTTTTTCGTTGCGGGGGGCCAAAGCACAGCCATCCCAGCCCACTTAATGTCTTCCAACACCCTATTCTCCCAAATTTGTGGAGCGCGACGGACTGCAACTATACATTCCCGTTTCCGCACCATCAGCATTATACGCGATCATCGTGCCATCCAGCACGGTCGCGCCCTCAACAGGCACCAGCGCCCGCAATTCAACGGCAGCAGCTACGCCCTGAAACGTGCGCAAAGCCGCATCCGCGCAGGCTTGCATGTCGTCAAATTCCGCCCTGATCACCTCTGATCCCGACTGAAAATTGAACAGCACCAATATCAATACAAATTTCATTTGCGTCCTCTCAAAGAAAAAGGACCGAAACCTTGCGGTCCCGGCCCTTTCGGTAAATCCAACCGGAGTTTTTTTCACCTTCCACGCACCGTCGCATCCCTGCTAGGTCCGCAGTTTCGACAATATTACAAGATCGTGTCTTATACAATAATATTATGTGCCTGACCCGTACACCGGCAGCGTGTTGTCCGCCGGTCTACGCTTAAAATCGTTTCATTCATCTTCCCCTAAAAATCCTCGGGGGAGCGCCCTGCAGGGCGCGGGGGCAGACAGCCCCCATTCTATCAGTTTTGAGGGAATGCGTCAGGACACATACGGCGCATTGCCGCGATCCCGCCCGCAACCACGGGGCCATCAATTTGCTCAACACCGTCGAGTGTTGCATCCATTGCTGACATGGCCTCCACCATATCAGCGTTTGCCTGTCCTCCGATAGACGTCAGAAGACCTAACTTATCAATGGATAACTGCACCATCGCTTCACTGTTGGCTAAATTCGTCTGCGCCAAATTGATCATGGCAGCGACGGCCAGCTCGCAATCGTCGGATGCTGCGTCTTGCGCTAAAGCACCAGTAGACGAGGATCCGATGAGTGCCGCAAAAAGTAAAATGTGCAGGCGCATGTGCCTGCGTAAATTTTCCGACATGAATATACCTCCAAAGTTGTGTGCAGCATATTCATATCTCGCTCTACTTCCAGCGAGATAGAGCGGCATTCAGGTCCGGTGTGATCCGCCCAGGGCGGATCGAAACATCATCGCTATGCTTCTGCGACGGGCCGATGGCCCTGAGTCTTTGTTGGTCGTTTGGGGTTCGGGCAAGCCGAACGCCGCTGCACGACGATCAGGGGACCGCCGGTCCCCCAATGCAACCCCGAAATACTGCGCCCAAAAGGGTGTCCCCACCAACGGTCCCTGCGGGCTGCGTTGCCGGGTGATCCCCCTCCCCTTTGGGCTGGATTTCAGCATTGCATCGGTTCCCCCCCTGCTCTCGGCGAGGGCCAAGGTTTCAGGAGAGGCACCGCTACGCGGACCTTCCAGAACCCTTGTCCGATTTTGGGAAACACCAGAACGGACCACACCACAAAGGAACACGATATGAGCAACGCGCTTTCAATTCCCGAAGAAGATTTTGAGGCTGCGGAACGGGCCAAGGTGATCGCAGATCACAATGACCGTTTTCGCAATACTTGGGGGGCGGATTTTACCATCCCCGGTCAGATCGTCATGACGCGAGCAGTGGCAGCATTAAGCCCCGCTTGGATGGCGCGACTGATGCAGGCAATTCAGCAGTTTTCCGACTTTACCGAAGATAACGACCCTTATGGGGATCACAGCTTTGGTGCGGTGGGAAATCACTGTAGGCGACGAGACAAAGACCATTTGGTTCAAGATCGACCTCTACGATTGGGACCTTGAATACGGAGCCGAAGACCCAACCGACTTGGAGCAAACCAAGCGGGTCATGACGGTCCTTTTCCCCTCTGATTACTGAAAATCGAGAGCGCCCGACGAAGGGCGTTCCACCCAAACCCATCACCATATCAAGGATAGAAAATATGACTGACCAAACAACAATCCCGCAGATCACCGAAACCGTAGCGTTTGCCGATCTTTATGTTTCCCCTTTGAACCCGCGCACAGTGGTTTCCGAAGATGAAATCGCATCGCTGGCCGAGAACATCAAAATCGCTGGCCTGATCCACAACCTTGCAGGGTTCCGCCATGACGGGACCGAGGGTGTTGGCGTGGTGGCTGGTGGGCGTCGTTACCGCGCTCTCGCGCTTTTGCAAGACGATCCGCGCTTTCAGAACGTGCAGGTTCAGATTGCGCCTGATGAAGACACCGCGAAACTCTGGGCGACAAGTGAGAATGCGCAGCGCCAAGACCTTCACCCCGCCGATGAAATCCGTGACTACGGCGCATTGGAGAAGACAGGTTTGAGCGCAGGACAGATCGCCGTGGCCTATGGCGTGACCGAAAAGAAGGTTTATCGCCGTTTGGCAATGGCTGGTCTACACACGGCTGTTTTGGATGCGTTGAAGGCCAGTGAAATCAGCATGTCCCAAGCCAAGGCGTTCACGATCAGCAACGACGAAAAGCTGACCCTTGAAGTGTTGGAGCGCGTGAAGGCGAACGGCACGAAGGGTTGGGGCGCAATGTCCGATTATCAGATCAAGGAAGGTTTGAAGCCCGATCACGTCAAAGGCAGTGATCGCCGCGCCGCCTTTGTTGGTGTTGAAGACTACAAGGCCGCAGGGGGCCGTGTTGGTGGCGACCTGTTTGAAGACGAAACGATCTTTGATGATCCAGCGATTTTGCAGGAGTGTTTTGAGGCGAAACTTGCCAGCACTGCCGCGCAGATCGCAACGGACAATGGCTGGACTTGGGGCGAGGGTATCACGGACGATTATGTCTATAGCGATACGATCAACCGCATGAAGATGGCGCGGGTCTACAAGGTCGAAGGCGTGTTGACCGAGGAAGAAAGCGACCGTTACGACGAGTTGGGCGAACTGGTCAATGGTGATGCTTGCGATGAAGCTGGTACGGCTGAATTTCTGGAATTGCAGGCAAAGGCCGATGGTGGCTTTACGGCAGAGCAGAAGGCCCATGCAGGCGTTGTGATCTACGTTGATCACAGCGGAGACATTGAGGTGATCGAAGGGCTTGTGCGCCAAGAGGATCAAGAGGCAGCTATCGCAGCGGGCGTCTTGAAGAAATCGGCGCACAAAGAGACCCCGAAGAAATCACCCATTTCAGCCAAGTTGCAGGAAGACCTTGACCGGATCGTCATTGGCGCACGTCAGAATGCGCTACTGGACGACCCGACCCTTGCCCTTGATTTACTGGCTTTCCAGTTGACCCAATCGAAGGGTTGGCAGCGTATCCATGCCTATGATGTGTCTTTGCCCCATCTGGCGAACGTGCCGGAGTGCGAGACAGGTTACACGCAGGACAAGCGCCTGACGTTGCCTGACCCCGTAGAGAGCAAAGGCAGCAAGGCCGAGGACTTCACCGCATTCCGCAAGCGCGGCCATAAGAAGTGCATGGATATGCTTGTGCGAACTCTGATCGGGCAGCTTTCAATCTCACACGCTGATCTTGGCGAGTTGATTGACGAGAAGACGAAGAAGGTCACGCGGGATCACTTCACCCCGACAGCCGAGAATTTCTTTAGCCGTGTTGGTGGCCCTTACATGATCGCCTTGTGGAACGAATTGCTGGACCTGTCCGACAGCCATGATGCTGCCAAGACGTTTGCAGCACTGAAAAAGGGCGAGAAGGCCGCGAAGCTGGAAAAGCTGTTTAGTGACGAAGCCACACGCAAGGCCCTTGGCGTCACTGAGACGCAAGAAGCCCGCATCGCAGCATGGTTGCCCGAAGGCATGGTTTGAGGCTTGGAGCGGGGCGCGTAAGCGCCCTGCCCCCCTTATCGGAGGCAGAACTATGACCTACCAATTCAAACACGATACATGGCCCGGTGTCAGCGAACCCGTGAAGAATGCTGATTTGCGCGTGTTGTCCCTTGGGGCGGGCGTTCAAAGCACCACCTTGGCGCTGATGGCGGCACATGGCGAGATTGGCCCGATGCCAGATGTAGCGATTTTCGCAGACACAGGTTGGGAGCCGTCCAGTGTCATGGAACACTTGTCATGGCTTTCGGGCGCGAACGTCCTGCCGTTTCCGATCACCACTGTAAAGGCGATGGACTTGCGCCAGCACGTCATGGATCGCGCCGAGGCCGACGAAGGCCGCTTTATATCTCTGCCGTTCTTTCTGGACACTGGCGGCATGGGGCGGCGGCAATGCACACGGGAGGCCAAGATTGCACCTGTGAGGGCTGAAATTCGACGGTTGCTTGGTGTCCCCAAGGGCCACCACGCCACACGGTTCAACGTCGAGCAGTGGATAGGCATATCCAGTGATGAAATGCCGCGCATGGCTGATGCCCGCGACAAGTGGATCACGAACCGTTGGCCTTTGATCGAGGCGCGTATGTCGCGGGGCGATTGCTATGCTTGGCTGGACCGCCACGGATACCCAAGGCCCCCTAAATCGTCATGCATCGGTTGCCCGTTCCACAAAGACGCTTTCTGGCGCGATATGCAGCTGAACGATCCGACCAGCTTTGCCGATGCCGTCGAGGCAGACAAAGCCTTGCGCGAGAATGGTCGAGCGCGAGGGATGCAGAGCCAAATGTATATGCACCGCAGTTGTCAGCCTTTGGGAGAAATCGACTTTGAAGCCCGCACAGGCGGGCCGCAGATCGACTTCATGGATGAATGTTCTGGGACGTGTGGCACGTAATCTTTGGTTGAAACGATATAGCGATACAGATACAATATTGTAATATTGTCGTGCGCGGACACACCGCGAACTCAACCCGATTTTTCCGATAGAGGATAAGCCAATGCAAACGAAAAGGGGTTTTCTAAAATCAGTCGGCATGGCGACAGTTTTGCTTGCCGCGCCAGCGGTTTGCATGGCGCAGGACACACCTTGGCCAGACATAGGCTATGATCGTATCTTGGTTGCAAATACCAACGGCGACCGCCTTTCCGTGCGGTTCCGCAACGGCCAGCGATATGACAATAGCAACCTTCAACGACTGAATTGGTTGTGGCGCGACTGGCGGGCAGGCGGTGCGCAACGTCAGATTGATCCACTGTTGTTTGGTGATCTGGCGTTAATCCAAACTCGCATGTCGCTCGATTTTGCAGAACCCAAACTGATACTGGTTAATTCAGGGTTCCGCACGGCTAGCCGTAACGCAACCATCGAAGGCGCAGCCCGCAATTCGCAGCACGTACAAGGCCGAGCCTGTGACTTCAACATGGTTGGTGTTAGCCCTGCCCTCGTTGTTGGCTACGCCGAATCCTACGGGGTTCACGGCCTTGGCCGCTACGCCGATTTTACCCACATTGATGTTGGTCCAGAGGGGCGGCGTTGGAGTGGATGATAGAGTTTCCTTGTGGTGAGGATGTACCTGGCCCCGCTTCGGCGGGGCCTTTTTTCCCACCGACGAGTGACGTGATAGCATTTTATAACTTGCCATCATTGCCCAAATTTGATAGCATTCATTGAAGTGATAGCAAGGAGCGAACACATGGGAAATATGTCAATTAGAAATCTGCCAGATGAAATTCATGACGCGCTGAAACTTCGGGCGGCAAAGAACAACCGAAGTGCAGAAGCCGAGGTGAGAGCGTTGTTGGTTGAAACTTTTGTAGCGGAACAGCAAGGCGGGTTTGGGACGCGCTTGCGGGCTTGCTTTGAAGGGATTGAGGGTGACGAATTGGATGTTGCCAGAGACAAAACCCCAGCACAACCTTTGGAGCTAGGATGATTATTCTCGATACCAACGTCATTTCCGAGCTACAGAAGCCTGCGCCGAATCCGAATGTCGTGAACTGGTTGGATCAACAAGAACCAACGAACCTGTATTTAACGTCCATCACGGCTGCGGAGCTTATGTTCGGTGCACATTGTTTGCCCAATGGAAAGCGGGCCGCTGAGTTGCAAGATGCCGTAGCCCACATCATTGAGGACCAGTTCAGAGGACGAATTTTGCCCTTCGATGCAACCGCTGCCCACTATTTCGGAATGCGAATGGCTCTTGTTCGTGGCGAAGGTATCTCTGTTGGGTTTGCGGACGGCCAAATTGCATCAATTGCGGTCGCAAACAACACGGCCCCTGTCGCGTCACGGGACACCGCCCCCTTTGAGGCGTTTCGGCTGGATGTGATCAACCCTTGGAAAGAAACAGATGACTAAACGCCCCGAATATGACCGCTTCATGAAGATCATCAATAACAATGGTGGCTTGCCTATCGACAACGACGACCTCGCAGCCGAAGCCGTCAAAGAGGCTGTGCTGGACATGGGGTTTGACCCTATCTGGGCGACCAAAATCCTTTTGACGGCGCTCGATAAAGTTAATGCTGAATTTGAACGACCCGATCACAAAGCGGTCGATTTGTTCACCCAGCACATTGCTTCCCGACCAGATACAGGGCCAGCCTTATCGCAAGTGGAGCCTTGTGATGGATGAACCCACCACGATCTACGGGCGCTTCCTGTTGTGGGTTTACGTCGAAGGTCATGGGGGTCGCGTCTTGCCAGTATGGTTCAGGCGCATGTTCGCACGGTCGCAGGTTCATCGCGCTTGGCTGTCTGGTCGAGACGGCAATTTCTGGGAACGCGGCGTCAGGTATGGGCCAGCCAATCCCTATCGCGAATACCGCGCCGCAATCGACGCGGAACTGGACGAATTTATGGGCGCAGAACTGCGATCCATTGAAGCAGATATGAACAGGAGGACATCATGGCAATGACAGGCGGAAAAGCCGTGGCCGCGACGGTCGTTGTTACCGCAGTTGCTGGCATCTTGGGTTATATCTGCGCGACCGGCTATTTCACTTTCCGCGATTACGGTTTCACCGCTGCCGTGGACTGGGCGTGGCTGGCTCGGAGCTATTTTCCTCTTCGAACTGTCCGGCCCGACGATTTTTGGCTGGCGACCAGTATCATCGGCGGTTTCTGTCTGGTTGGGCTGATCGGGGCCGCTCTGTTGATTTATCAACGCCGCGCTCGGTACGAATGATGCTGCCTATATTGGAAGAAATGCAGATACGCATGGCAGAAGTCATTTTCCGCCCCTTGCGTGTCTTGAAGTCTTGTTGGTCCGAGGGCCGAACAACCTGCAACCGGTATTCGCTTGCAGGCTGGACCGTGTTTCTACCGGCCCTTGGATTCGGCGCAATGCTCGCGAAGGGCCTTTCATCCGAGGCATTCCGCTTTGACCGAGAGCCAACGCTAATCTCAAACATCGGACTGATCTTTGTGGCGGTCTGGCTGGCATTCACGATGTATGCAGGGTTCATGGCTGTTGCGACCGGCCTTATCGGGACCGTGCGTCGGTCAAAGTGATATTCTGCCCGTTCCCCCAGGGCGATGCCCTGCGAACACGGGCCTGCGCTATTCGCGCAGAAACGCTAAAGCGTCAACCACACCAGCTTTGACGGCGACCACCATCATAAGCTCGCGCCAACCCTTCGCGGATCAAAATGTCTGCGATATTTTCCCCGCCGACATAAAGCCGCGCCAATCCCCGATCGAAGCGGTCACGCCCCGGCAATCGGATCACTTCCACCAGCCGTCCGGACGTCATCAACGCGCGCAGTCGCGCGGTTGCTGCCTGTCCTAGCGCCAGCTCGAAATCGCAGTGCGGTTCAAAGGTCTCTGGCGTGTCCAGACCGACCAGCCGCCAGCTATCGCCATCCATGCGGATTGTGTCGCCATCAACGACATACACCGCCGCCGGATCGACTGTTTCAGCGTCCACCTGTCCCGTAATCAGCGCCAATGCCAAACCAGCCTGCAATGCCCGGTAGGAGAGTGGGGGTCTTTTGGTCCACATCGAGACGCAGACCCATAGTGCTTTTTCTCTAAGGCGCGTTCCGCTTCTGTTGCCTGTGTCAGCCATGGTCATTCCATCATGCCAAGCGCGGTCTTTCCCGCTGCCAAATCATGCCACAAACATGGACCAATCGGGATGGACTTTCACCCTGTTTCCGCCCCCGTCGAAGATCCTCATCACGTTCCGCGTTTGCCCGCGCCGTTGCTGTCTTTGCTGTATTCGGTGTTGATCACTGTTGCACAGTCACCAACATCCTTGGTCTTACCAGGCCCTTCTAAAAACTGAGCGCGACGGTTCTCAAGTGTCCCCTTGGACGTGTTTCTCAAACGGAACTTCACTTAGTTTTCTCTTAGCGACCGGCTCCGGCTACGCCTTTGCCTTCAAACAAAAAAACGGTTTCCATCCGAATTAGAATATTTTACAATATTATAATATCGTTCGGACCCTCCGTTTTTTGGTTTGATCGCATCGAATACACGCTTGACCGTTTTTTATCGAAACACTCTCACCAAGGAGACACCACAATGAGAACCTTTGCAGAATTTCAGATCATGGGCCGCGTAGGTAAGACCAAAGACGTTGGCAACACCCTCCGGGTCACAGTTGCCGCCGAATACGGACGCAAAGACAACAACGGCGACTTTCAGGCAAACGCCTACTGGAACGAAGTGACGATCTTCAACGAGAACGTCATCAAGTGGGTGAAAGAGAACACCCAACCCGGTGATCTGGTCCATGTTCGCGGCACGCTCCGCCAGACACAATGGGAAAACAGCTCCGGTGGCACCGAGTACGGCATGACCCTTGCGGCTGACGACTTCGACAACATGAGCCAGGACGAACGTCGCCGCGCAGCGAAAAAGCAAGAGGGCTAACACCCTCGGTGGGCCTAACGGCCCACCACTCTCCCAACGGGCTTGTCAGTCGGCTGGAAGTTTTCGGTCGCAGATAACGAGAATAAGGATTGGACGTTTCCGGTCGGCCCTCTCACCAAAGGTTCCTTCCCGGTGACAAAAACCCAAGGGGTTTTTCCAACTGGATAGCCGGGAAGGTCATCACAGAGGACAAGCTGATGGAATACAAAGACACGCCTGATCCACGTCACAACCTGCCATCGAGGCGGCTCACTGAGACCCGCAAGATCACAACACAAGACGGGCATAACATTCACCTGTCTGTCGGTTATGACCCAAAGGAAAATGGACGGCCCCGCGAAGTTTTCTACTCCGCGGGCTTCAAGTCAGGGTCGCAGCTCGAATTTCAGGTTCAAGACGCCTGCGTGATGTTCTCGCTTCTTTTGCAACACGGCCTGCGGCCAGAAGACGTTGCAAAATCGCTCTCACGATCCGAGCAGCCAGACGGTTCTATGACATATGCCAGCATTGTTGGCTTGATCGTTTCTGAATTGGCCCAAACTGAAACCGTTGCCCCAAACGACTGACCATTGTATGACTTATCTACCCTCGGTGGTCTTAACCGCCGTGTCTGGTTTCAAATCCAAAGCGCTGCTTAAATTCAAGGACCAACCATGCCCGAAATCTCGATTCCCGACTATCCGTTCAAACTGCCAAACGAGGCGTCCACTCTTATTTCGCGGTTCGGATTTTCCCAAAAAGAAGCCTCCGTCTTCTATGGCGTCCGCCTCGATACAATCAAAAAATGGATCAGCGGAAAGATGGCAATGCCCGATGATCTTGTTCTCGAAAGCTACAACAAGCTGGCTCGATTGCAGGACTTCGCGGCACTTGTTGCTTCGGCTTACAATGATCTGGCCGTCGCAGATGACGGGGAACACATGGCCCAACAACACATCAGCCTGCCTACCGTCACGCAGATGCGGCGCGGCTTCATGCCGGTCTCAAAGGGCTTTTACGAAAGCCTTTTCGCCGACATAGCCGCCCACGCTTATAGTTCAGGTCCCGATGACTTCTGCTATGTTGTCCCAGAAGCACCAGACGAAGAGATTGGCACAACGAATTTCTGGATTCGGCTTTGGGTCGAACAGGATATGCAGATGGAGCTTTGCATCGAGCGCGAGGACAGCGTTGCACGCTTTGATGTTGATTTTTACAGCTTTCTAAAGACTGAATTATCCAGTTGGAAAAATGTTCAAACCACATTTTCTGGCGGCAGCGACTTCCACCCTCACCCCGACGAAGTTTGTCTCGATATTCCTTATTCGCCAGATTGGTACGGCGAAGCCCATGACCTCACCGACGAAGAAGTTGCGTTAGCTGGGACTTCGGTTCGGATCGCCATTTCCATCGCGGGTAGCGACACATTTGATGATATTGCTGGCGACGAACAGCGATTTATCCTGTTGGTCGAAGATGATGAAATTCGTCCGATGATGGAAGCGCATGAAGGACCAGAAGACGCCGATCTGTGCGCAACAAATGAAAATTTGGCATTGATCCTGCGTGAAGTTTTCGGGTCGCGTAAAGCGTTGCTGTCAAAAGCTGCATACCAATAGGCGTTAGGCCCATGCCCCGCTCCCAAGGGCGGGCCACCGCGCCCTAGTTTCAGCCGGCAAGCGGCTTGCACCAGAACACCACGCCCCGATACGAGCTGATGCAATAGGATGGGGCCCGTCTCTTGCAGAGCCAGGCGCCACCTTTCCATCATGCCCGCCCTGGGCCGCGATGATCTGCCCTTCGGGTGACGGTCGTTCGCTTCGCCTTGTGCATCGGATCTCGCTCGATCCGGTTTTTCTAGTCGTTTGGGGTTCGGGCAAGCCGAACGCCGCTGCACGACGATCAGGGGACCGCCGGTCCCCCAATGCAACCCCGAAATACTGCGCCCAAAGGGGTGTCCCCACCAACGGTCCCTGCGGGCTGCGTTGCCGGGTGATCCCCCTCCCCTTTGGGCTGGATTTCAGCATTGCATCGGTTCCCCCCTGCTCTCGGCGAGGGCCAAGGTTTCAGGAGAGGCACCGCTACGCGGACCTTCCAGAACCCTTGTCCGATTTTGGGAAACACCAGAACGGACCACACCACAAAGGAACACGATATGATGAAGGTTTTTGAAAATCCGGCGCACCTACGCGCGGCGATTAATGATGTGCGAAATGGCACGAATACAGCGAAGCAGTTTGATCGTTGGGCTTACGTTGGGGCTGACGGAAATATCTACACACACCCAACGGAACAAGGCGCGATGCGCCTAGCTGGAACGCATGGCATTGGTATTTTCACACTGAGGGCTGACTACGACACGGCAACTTACGAATTTTCATCTTCTGATCAAACCATGTTGCGGACGTTCGGCAAAGACCACCACGAAGCGGCAAAAATCAAGCCTGACATGACCTTGATTGATCCCGAGGGCAACACCATCGCCACAATGGACGCATGGGCGTCCGACTGGACGGAGGCGGGCCAATGAGCAACCCGCAAAAAGCATGGGAAAGCGCCGAAGGTATCAGCGCGGAACGCCTTATGGCAGTCACAGCATTAGAAACGGGGGCGGGCTATGTGGCCCGCTTCACAACCGACGAAGGTTTGCGAGGCTTTGGGCAATCGCTGATCCAACATCAAAACGGCACGTTTGGCATTTTGATCATGCCAGATGGACGCATTCCGCAAGAGCGCGAAGCGCGGGCAATCCTTATGCCACACCTTGCAGAGCGTGAGGAAGTAATCGCCACCGTTCAACTGGCCTTTGAGTGTTCAGCCGCCGCCAGCTTGCACGATCAAGGACGCCAGATTCACGACAACATCACCCGACTTCTGGGCGAGGATATGCACACAGACGTTGCATGTGTGACCGTTTCTATCGCGCACCTTTCCCCAGAGGCCGAGACATACGGGAATGTTGAGCCGTCCAACGTGCCAAGCATCCAAGCCGAGCGCATGGGCGAAACCTTGGCCGAACACTATGGTGATATTGAAAGCGCAGGGGAGCAGCTACGCGCCGCCCTTTGCGATCTTCGCCACTTCGCCGACGCCAACGGCCTTGATTTTTCCCGATGGGATCAATCCGCCGCCAAGCACTATGGCGCGGAGGCAGATCAATGAAACCGAGCATTTTCAAGATCACGGGGGGCCATCTAACCGCCCGTGACAAACGCAATATCCTTGATTGCATCGAATACCTGCGCGGACAGGATCACCATAACGCATGGCTTGGATACAAAGGATCACCCAAGCGATATTGCGTCACAGCCTATGCAGACTTGCCGAATATCTACGGCGTCAGGATCAGCGAAAACTACACAACCGATTGGGGCGAAAAACGGCAACGTGAGTGGAAATTCACGGTTGAGGCAAAGGGCATCGACCCTTTGCAGCCCGTGCCACCAAAAGCCGACCCCCAAGCCGATCTATTTGAAGGAATGAGCGCATGAACATGCAAGCCCCCGAAATCATGGCCGACGACAGCGAACAGGCACCGAACCTGCCCGCCATCACTTCGCAGATCGAAGATATTGTTGCCGCCCGCGATGCAGCACTTGCCAAGATCACCGACGCCGCCACCACCCTTGAAGCCGCCTATGCCCTCACCGACGAGGCAAACGCCTTCGCCCGCAAAGCCCAATGCGGCCGGAAATATTGGGGCATCGACCGGACCCACAACAAACACTATGAACACCTTTCGCAGCAGGGCTTTGACGCCGCGCAGTCGGTTGAAACCTACCGCCGCCAGCTTGACGCATCCGTCTGGTCTTACCTGTTGGAAGAAACAGGCATCCGCGATCTGATGGACGCCACAGGATCACGCGAGTTCGACCAAGGATTGCGCGAGGAAGTCCCGCCCGTGACCGTGCAGGACGTTCGCGCCACCTTTGAAACGTGGATGTGCAATGCCGATCTGACCTTTGCACGGGGGGTGGCCGTCGCCTTTGCGCGGCTTGATAGCCGCTTCAAATCGCACGACGCCTTCAAACTCGGTTCACGCATGATCGTTGATCGTGCCTTTTCCGAGTATTCCGGCAGCTTCAACCGGACATGGGCCGAAGAAACCATCATCGACGTGGAGCGCGTCTTCGCCAAACTGGACGATCAAAAGCCAGCCGGTCGCGGCTTGATCCAAGAGATCGACGCCGACCGGCGCGGCTACGGGCCGCAACAGTCTTTGACCGAAAGCCGGTTTTTCCGCATCCGGGGCTTTATGAATGGCAACGCCCACCTTTGGTTCACCCGCGATGATCTGGTCACAAAGGCCAATCAGGTTTTGGCCGACTACTACGGCGAAGTGATCCCCGACGCCGCCCCAAAGGACGAGGACAGCGCCGCATTTGCGAAGCGCACAAACCTACCGTCCAAAGACCTGCAATTCTACCACACACCCGACGAAGCAGCGGCAACGGTTGTTGATCAGCTGCGCTTTCAAGAGGATCAACATATCCTTGAGCCAAGCGCAGGCACAGGCCACCTTGTCAGGCCCCTTCTGGCGAAGGGCCACAAGGTTACGGCCATTGAGATACACGCGGACAGGGTGCGCCAGTTGCGGGCGCTGGAAAGTCCGAAATGCCGGGTGATACATGGCAATTTCTTGAACCAGCCAGCGAACCCGATCTATGACGCAGTGATACAAAATCCGCCCTTCTTTCGGACGCATTGGATGGACCACTTGCGCCATGCCTATGACTTCTTGAAATTTGGCGGTCAGCTTATCGCCATCGTTCCGGCATCCGCCGAAGTCGGCCAAAGTAAAGCCCACATTCAATTCCGCCGTTGGGCCGAGAAAGCCAATGGCGGGCGAAGCTGGGGCATGTTCACAGACCTACCAGCCGAGAGCTTTGCCGAGGCCGGAACCAACATCAATACTGTTATCTTCAAGATCACAAAGCAGAATTGATTGCTCTAGTATCATTCATCTTCCCCGAAAAATCCTCGGGGGAGCGCCAACGGCGCGGGGGCAGACGGCCCCTGCCCTACATCAAAACGATGGCACCGCCGACGATCACGACCACAGCGACCACAGCAATGCCGATCCCCTTCATCCAGTCGGTCGCATTAGCGCCCGCTAGGATCGGATCTTCGCCATTGCATTGAGGGCAAGTTTTCGCACTTGCCGCGACCGGCTCAAAGCCACAATGCCCACATTTTCCGACCGCCATTTTCGCCTCTCAGTGCAACCGCTAGCGCGGCATTTGCTTTATTGTGAACATTCCCAGAAGCACGGTCAACGAGCTGAAGGCAGATCGAGCGCATCCCCCGTGTCTTTGGGAGCAGCGATCCTAGAACCGAATTTTCCATAAATAAGGCAATCTCCGTGAAAAACGACCGGGAACCCTACACGGCGCGGGGACCAGTCAACACCAAGCCCTTCGGGGCGCGTGCCGCGCGTGTGGACAGGCCCCCTTTAACGCCGTGTCTGGCATCCCTGTTTATTCACTAAGGAGATTACCATGAAATATTTACGCAAAAAATCTAATCGGTTACGTCGCATCGCAGCCCGCCGCTTGAAGACACTCAGAAAGCAACTGCGCAAGATCGACTTGAGCCTCAGCATCGAAATCAACCTGATCCTTCTCAAGATCGAGTTCACAATCAAGCGTCGCGAAAAATAACGCGACAGCATGGCAAAGCCCCTAGCGGGGCTTTTGCCTTTGTCATCGCACAATCGGCAAATCTGACAGCCGCGTCGTGTAGCGCGGACTGCGATGTTCCGCCCGAAGCTGCCAAGGCCGGTTCACGCCCTCACTTGCAAGCACCATCGTCTTTTTCCCGAACCGATCATTAATCAGATCGAGCGCCCGCATCGCTTCACCGCTTTTGCTGCGGGGCGCATCAAAAAGCGTTCGCGGTCGGTCCTCGATAGGCAGAAGATCATCGAGCATAACGCCAGCTTTCGTGAAGCCGAATTTTGCCGCCTGTCCTTTCGGCCAGGCGGCGTCTGCACATCGCCGCGCCGCCCGCACCAGCTCAAATGTATCGCAGGACATTGGCATGATCCGCGTGGACCTACTGCCCGCATATTGCGGACGGTCCTTGCGATGCCTGTTGGTGTGGAAAAACACCGTCAGCGTTCCCGCGACAAGCCCGTGTTGGCGCAATTTTTCCGCTGCACGGGTCACATGCGCTGACACGGCTTGAAAAACTGTGTCGAAATCCGTCATCGGCTGACCCGCCGAGCGGGTGACAGCCATGCCTTTGCGTTGCGGTTCAACATCATCAAAAGCCAAACATGGTTCACCTTGTAATTCCAGAACCGTGCGTTCGAGTACGACCGTTCCGACCGCCCGGGCCTGCCTTAACGGCATGGCCCGAAGGTCTGACGCTGTTTGGATACCAAGCTGACGCAGTTTCGCGTCAGTCTTGCGCCCAATGCCCCATATGTCCCCAACTGGCACCATTGGCAGGAGCCAATCGGCCAGTGTGTCGTCCATCATATCCAGCACCCCGCCGAATATCGGGTTCTTCTTAGCTATGTCGTTTGCGCACTTCGCCAGCGTCTTCGTCGGCGCGATCCCGACGCGCACCGGCACGCCGATCCGCCTCAGGACCTCGCGCCTCATCGCGCGGGCATGTTCTGCCCGATCCTTGAACCCGCCAAAGTCCAAGAAACATTCATCTATCGAGTAAATTTCCACATTGGGCGTGAAGTCTTCGTAAACCTCGACCACGCGACGGCTTATGTCGCCGTAGAGCGTGTAATTCGAGCTAAAGACCTTCACCCCATGCGCTTTGATCTTATCGCGCAGCAGGTGCAGCGGTTCGCCCATCTTGATTCCGAGCGCCTTGGCTTCATCGGATCGAGCTACCGCGCATCCATCATTGTTCGACAACACGATCACCGGCACGTTTTTCAGCGCGGGGTCGAAGATCCGTTCAGCAGAGACGTAGAAATTGGCGCTATCGGAAATCGCGATAGGCCGCTTCATTCCAGATCATACCGCCGCACGACGCCTGCGATCACACCCCAAATTTCACTGTCCTCGGTCAGTTCAATTTCTGGGAAAGTCTCGCGGCCATTGGCCGGGGCCAGAAAATACCGCCCATCCCGCTTGCGCAGGATTTTGGCGGTCACTGCCCCTTCCACAACGGCCAGAACCGCACGGCCAATCCTTCGCTTGCCCGCACGATCAACAGCGATCAGATCACCGTCACGGATTCCGGCGTCCCAAAGGCAGTCGCCTTCGACACGCCACCAGAATGTCGATGAAGGACGACGAACGACCCATGAAATCGGGTCTATTTCGTCTTCAAGATCATCAGCAGCGGGGGACGGAAAACCCGCACTGGCAGGCGTTGTCACCAACCGAAGGGGCATACCATTGGCAACCACAGGTGTTTCCACCGGAAAAACAGGCATCCAAATCCCTCCTATGTTCTTGGATTGTTCTTTTCCTCTTTCTGCCAAGTCGCCCCATTCTGTCAAGGTTTGACCAAACTGGAATTGCGATCCGGCTGTGAAACTTTTCCTATTCATCTTCCCCGAAAAATCCTCGGGGGAGCGCCCTGCAGGGCGCGGGGGCAGACAGCCCCCTTTGCAGCTTGTCGTTTCGACGGAGCTTGGTACAATAACATATCATTGTCTGATACACTGGATTGTTCTTTGTCGGAAACACTTGCCCCGATCCCAAACGTGATCACTGAGGTGGCTTTGCGCCACCGGCTTGAAACAGGGTCGAAATTGCTAATCCGTTGCACCCAAACTCCAACGCGAAAAGCGTCAACGTGGCACGGTGTTTGGACGATGGAGGCCCATCATCCTGACGGGTCTAAGCAGATGCTTGTCACGGCGCGTTCTCGCCTTGCTGGTCAAATCTGCGTTCGTGAGTTCAAGACTGTGACCGGAATCGTGTCGTTCCTGACAGACAGCGGCTTCACCGAAGTTTCCTTCCCCGTGATCGAGGGACATTCCGTGACACTTCCGCTGGATACCGAAATCTAAGCAGACAGAGCAGGATGTTTGGTGGCCCATGTCCCGCCCGTTGGGCGGTCCACCGCGCCCTAGTTCCAGCCGCAAGCGGCTTCCACCTGAACACCGCGCCCCGATACGAGCTGATCCAATAGTCGTCGGGCCGTCTCTCCGAGCCGCCCCGCTTCCTTTGTCTCATGCTCGCCCTGGGCCGCGCCGATCAGCCCTGCGGGTGACGGTCGTTCGCTTCGCCTTGGGCGGGCAGCGCGTTACCCACAATCCCGACACTTCGATGTGTGGTGTCTTCGTTTACGGGAGTGCGGCGGTTTGGGATTCAGACGGTCAAGCCGCCTTCACCCGCACTGGATAACCCCCTGCCCTACGGACCTTTGGTCCTTGTCGAACGTCACACAACTTTGACTCGATTTGGCAGGTTTTCCGAATCTGGTCATGAGGCCGCGTCACGTAATGCTGACCTGATCGTCAAGCATTTCTGACCCAGACCAGCCATCCCACTGATTAAATCATGTGTTTCGCATCCGACGACGGAGAGCGCGTCCTTCCGTTCGATGGAAGGGCTAAACCTGCTACGTTAGAAATTATGAGATTAGTTAGCTTTAGGCATGTCTGCCCATGATAGCCGGAGATTGTTGCCGGCTCTTTTTGGCAAGTTGGCCCGCTTCACGAGACGACCCGAAACTTCAAAGTTGTCGTCTATTTTCACTATGAGCAGTTTATTGAAATGCCTGTCAAGGCGCACGCTGGTCTTCTCTTTGCTGTTATTTGGCGAGATCGTTTTGACCTCAACAAAGTCGTTGCCTAATCTACCATCGGACCCTTTGGCGTGGTTCTTGTGAAGTTTGATTCCATACATGATCGCACCAAAAAGCTCACCAATGTCGCCGTAGACGTTGAGGTGTTGTCCTGTGTCGCCGAAATAGGCCTCTGCAAGCGTCAATAGGTCCTGAAAGTATGGAACCAAAGTTGGATCAGCGTTCGGATATTTGAGGCGCAGCTCAGCCTCGCGCTCAAGTTCAGCAAGTCGGCTGTATTTGGTTTCTTCTGGATCAATGATACTTTCCCATGCGAGCCATTCGCCATCAATCCAAAAAGCGTTGTCCGGGCCTAGTATATCCATAGTCATCTCAAACTCCTCTTTTTGAGCAATACCTAGAGATGTTGGAAACATTATGACCTCCCTTACTCTTGGCAACATCCTGTAGAATAACCACTTAAACAGAATGAGATTTGCACTTTTGAATGATCAACGAGTTGAAGCGAAGCCCGGTGCCAAAGGCGTTTGTCCAGGCTGTAATGCCGAAATGTTAGCCCGATGCGGCACAAAGAAGGTTTGGCATTGGGCGCATAAAGGTCGCCGTCATTGCGATCATTGGTGGGAAAACGAAACCGAGTGGCACCGCGACTGGAAAAACCGGTTTGCGACCGACTGGCAAGAGGTGCCAGCTCGCGACGGAACAGGTGATCTTCATATAGCTGATATCAAGACACCCTATGGCCTTGTGATCGAGTTCCAGCACTCTGCTATCAAGCCGGACGAAGTGGAAAAGCGCACTAATTTCTACGGCCAAGTGATCTGGATCATCGATGGAACCCGCCGCCCAACTGATCTGATCCAATATGAACGGATGCTTTCAGAAAACTACCCGGAACGGTTCGACGGCGTAGACATCTACACCGTTTATTGCGATGAAACCCGGCTTCTCAAAGAATGGGGATCATTGGGCAAGATTGTAGGATTTGACTTTGGCGGCGATAATCTGTGTTTGCTTACAGCCGCACAAGGCAGAAGCCGCTATCTCTTCGATTTTCCGAAAGTGGAGTTCGCTAAATTGATCCGTGAAAGCAGTCCGTTGCCAGTGGTCCAGTTCGCAAAACCTGTCCAGCGTGGCTTCCATCGCCGCAGAAGGTTCTAGTAATTATCCATAGTGACCAAAAACTTCATCTAAAGAAAAACAGGTGACTATGATCATTGATCGTCTGGTATATCGCCTGTTGGGGGCAGCATGTTTCAATTCACTGAATTTCTGAGAAAGATTGATCTGGACCCAACGAGAGTCAGGCTACTTCGTCATGATGCACGGGGCGTTGCAGCGTGGCGTCGGGGTGGCCCAGATGCCTTCGGCTGTTTTGCCAGTTTTCAAAGACGAACTCCCCCCCTTATGGTGGAGCTGAAGTTGCATGCCACTTCCTTCCTGCTTCTAACCTACCGGATGGAACGTTGACCGCGCTTTATGTTGGAACCACACTCATCACCGATCAGTGGGCATGGGATGGAGATCGACTGCCTCATATCCAAGACATGGAAATAATTGACGGGGAAATGGGCCGAGAGAATGTTGATGCATTTGATTTGGAGTGGATCGAACAGGGCAGTGAATATGCAGAACGCCTACTCATTAACTGGGGTCCTGGAGGAAGAGCTTGGTCCCAACGGGCGCACAGGATGCAGAAAGCTATTTTAGAAATCCGCCTACAGGCAGAGGAGCCACCTTTCCCAGGTTTTTCGGGCTTCCTATCGCGGATCAGCGAGATTCCAAGGTTTCCACAAGCATGGGCAGGTTCTCTTGAAGGGGCTCGAGGGGTCTATTTGTTGGTTGCAGACAACGGTGATCAGTACGTGGGTTCGGCGACAGGCCTAGGTGGTTTTATGGGGCGCTGGCGCCAATACTTGCTGAATGGTCACGGTGGTAATGTACGGCTTCGTGAGGCAGGCCAGCAAGATTATCAAGTGGCCATCTTGGAGGTTGCTTCGCCGGACATGTCATTAGGAGATATCTTGGCGCGGGAGGCATTCTGGAAAACCAAGCTCGGTGTGCGAGCGCACGGCTTGAACGCGAATTAGGGTACTATCAGACAGTTGATTAAGGCTGTTTCGATTTTATACGGGGATCATATGGAAAAGACGTTTGCCCGAGATGAAGAGATTTTTGGGTCTCACACAGCGGAAAGTATAGCCTCGATTTTTGAGCTTTTTGTCGGAATTACTGGCGGCATTGCGCGAAATCCTAATGACCCTACACTGCTGTTTCTAAACTACTTTGCGGGCGATGATACGGAGCGCGGCTATGGTCGAGGACTATGTAGGTCAGCCGATGAGAATTTTGGATTTTCGCCACCGATTTGGGTGATAAGCTTCAAGTACAAACTAGTGCATTGCGACAAACCTTGGGATATTGAGGCCTCGTACCGAACTTTCAAAAAGAACGGCAGGTCGAATGGAAGCAGGCGGGGACGGTTCTACCTTACTGAAATTTACGTCGCCGACAATTCGGGCATTTCAAACCACGTTGAACAGGACTTCTTAAAAGTTGTAGAGCGCCTTTATGAAATACAAAACGAAGATGAAACTGACGCTTGGCTGGCGACAATGTCGGCCAAGGGATATGTAAAAGGGCCTCAATTTTCATCCTATGAAGATCTCTTGAATTGGGACCTTTCCAATACACGCCCGCACGTTCGGCGTAGGAGTGATCAAGGCTATCAAGTATTCTTTGCCGACAGAACTTCCTGAAGTAGGTCGACATAAGTCTTAGAACCCAAAGACTTCTGCTAAGAGCGGTTCTATCTATGGCGCTTCTAGTCATCTGTACAGCGTGCAGGATGCCCCACTGGCCACAGGCAGGGTATCGCGGCATCACTGATCAGCAGCGAGTGCGGAAAGTTCCTATCGCATCGTAAACACAGTAGAGCGTTATTTTTGCTAGATAATAAGTTGCACCATTCCGGCAACGCTTGCAGCCACCACACCATCCTGAATGATTTTTTGTTTCGCTTGAGTTGAAAGAGCGTCACCCTTCAACATGGACTTGGCATTGGCCGCAAGTGTCACCATCGCAGCAACGCCCATACTATTTACAATGTCCGCGCCGGCCCCGTGCCCGAGCTTGTGTAAGGCCGAGGACGTATCAGCTGTAAGGTCAGCATTGCTGAACTCAGAGGAAGACCAATCTGGCGAAGAGCCAGCGACCTCACTAGTCACGAGCACGTCGATGTTTTCGTACTTTTCGTTGTGTTCACGTACATAAGACGCGTAATTTGTCGCCTTGAGTTGAACCTCGGAAACGTCGCCAGTTTCAACATTGATAATCCGGACATCTGCGCCGGCGTGGTTTGTATCGCCGAAAAGCTCGACGATGTATTCGTCGCCATCCAGGTTCTCTTGCCGCTGAAACGCGAGTTCGTGGTAGATTCCCTTTACGTTGTTTTTGAGCCCGGAAATTTGCTCAACGGATAGAGATTGCACGTATTTAGACAGCTCAAGTTCACTGGCATCAGCAAGACTGTTGTTCGATCGGCGTAGCGCCTGAAGGACCAACTCCTCATTTTCCGTAAATGAAGGCAAGGTGTCCGACATCAATTTCAATATCGTGGCGGATACGACACCTGTAACAACAGGGGCAGCGGCTGTGGATTTTTTTCTGACTGACGGATTCGGAGCGTGAGGCATGGGTAAGGCGTCGAGTAACTCGACCAGATCCACCTTCCGATCTTCAAGGCGCATCAACGGAAGATCTGGCCAGTCTCTAACTTTGGCGATGCAAACATCCAACTGCTCCAGGAGGTCATGTTTTAAGTTCTGCTGCAGGGTTTCGGCAGTGAGAGGGTCCAAAACGACGTTTTGATTGGCCCGTTCACGAAAAGCCGTCGCCAACATCAAACACGTCTCGACGAACCGCATTTCTTGCGGGTCCAAGGATTTTTTCTTGCGCCTTACTCCGGTCCATTTCCCAACAAGCTTGCGAGACCCGAAATATGCGACCGCTCCTCCAGCGGCGGCTACGCCCAAGACAATCCAGCCGCCAGTTACAACGCTTCCACCAATCCACGCCAACGCGGCACTATTGAAAGCCGCGCCAGAAAGTGAAGAGATGGCCGTTCCCGTACTGGCCGTTCCGAGAATAGATGCGATGGAAAATAGACTTGCTGTCGTACCTGCCGCAGCCAGTTTCCCAGAAAGCGCTGTAACAATCTTTGCCGACGTGCCGCGTTTTTCAATCAATAGCGCATCGACGAGATCTTCGAGCGAGATCGCTCCTTTTTCAAAGAAGTTCTCCGGCGTATATTTGGTATGCCTCAGTTCAAATTCCGCGAATTTAACAGCCGCGTGATCTTTGACCGCCTTACCCCCTTTCGCGGCGAGTTTGCCTGTCTGCCGCCCCACAGGCTTGGCGATTGCCCAACCAGCTTTCCCAGCGATCTTAGCCAAAAATAGCGCTGATCGTCCGGTCACGCTTACCGCCCGTACTGATAACGGAGTCCTTTTCTGGTTTCCATGATCCAATCTTACGCGCTCCAAGTAATCTTTTCAGTCGTGTACCGGATAACCTATCGCAGATGGTTAACCTCGTGAAGCCGCATCGCAGCGCCAACACTGTCGCAGGGGTTCGCAAAGGGCCGCCCCTTCAATGCTTAAAGTCAGCAAAGCGGGCTTGTTACGTGTTTGGCTGGGCCGCAGCATCGGGAGCTCTCGGCTTTTTTGCGACCTGCGCTGCGATCTGCGCGACGGTTGGCTTTACCAGCATCCTGAATTTGGGTCAGTTTATGACGTGAAGGTCAAACATTTCTGACGTTCGACACCTTGAGTTTTCATTTGCCCCTTGGGGTTCGGACAAGCCGAACGCCACTGCGGGGCGTCAGCGGTAGGGATACCGCCGTCTCCAAGTCGAATAGACGGGGGCCGTGTCCTCGCTGCGCTGCGGGCCGCACCACCCCCCGTCGATTAGGCTTGGAGCCTCCTAATCCTTCCTTTCATCGCATTCAGGTTTTCAGGAGCAGGCGCATTCGCGCTGTCCAAAAAACCCGAACCATTGGGCGACAGACCCAAGCGACACCACAAAGGATGATAGGTCATGCCAAAAGTAGATATTCACCAGCACGTCACGGATACAATCGTCGCGCAAATCGAAGCAGGCACGCCCCCTTGGCGCAAGCCGTGGACAGGTGGCGCAGGATCAGCCGCTTTGCCACTGCGTCACAACGGGGAGGCATATCGCGGGATCAACATTTTGATGTTGTGGGCGACCGCATCCGAGCGCGGTTATTCGTCCGAGCGGTGGATGACTTTTCGTCAGGCGCAGGAATTGGGCGGCATGGTCAAGAAGGGATCGAAGGCGGCACGTTCTGTTTTCTATGGCACGTTCGAGAAGGATGCAGAAGGCAACGACGCACCAGACGGGGAAGCCAAAACCCGCGTCCCCTTTGCCAAGTGCAACAACGTATTCAACGCGGATGAAATTGAAGGTTTGCCCGCTGAATATTACGTCCTGCCCGATCCTGCCCGCGATCTTGGCACCGAGCCAGATGCAGATCTAGAGGCATTCTTTGCCAACACAGGCGCGAAGATCATCACAACCGACGAACCCCGCGCCTATTACCGCCCGTCCGAGGATCACGTTCACATGCCGCCAATCGCGACCTTTTTCAGCGCGGCCAAGTATTACGGGACGCTAGGCCATGAAATCACACATTGGAGCGGCGGCGAAATGCGGCTGGACCGGATCAAGAAATTCAACGACCGCACAGCCTACGCATTCGAGGAACTTGTTGCCGAAATCGGCGCTTGCATCCTTGCCGTGAAACTTGGGATTGAACCAGATTTTGACCAGAGCGCCGCATACATCGAGGCTTGGTTGAAAGCCTTGAAGGAGGATAAGAACCTGATTTTCAAAGCCGCGTCAGAGGCCCAGAAGGCCGTGGACTACATCACGGCACAGGTTGAGCAATCCCATACACAGGAAGCCGCGTAAGCGGCCCCTGCCCTTCCAATAGGAGCAAGACAATGACCGAGACAAAAAGCAATCTGGACGTGCAGCGTGGTCGCATCATCACAGCCCTTTTGAATGATCTTTACGCGCTATCGCCCGATGGAACGCCAACCGTGACGGCATGGTGCAAAGGCGAGCATTTGTGCGACAATGTGGGGCGGATCGAGGACTTTGTAGATCACTGCCTAAGCGTCGATGAAGTCACGTTGCGCGTGAAGACCAAGAAAGGCAGCTTTGGCTTTGTCAGCGTGATCTGGGGGAACGGGACCGGTTGCGCCATTTCCGGTTTTTCCGAAAGCCTGACACTGGCCTTGGCGCATTCACTGGCAACCGCCGAATTTTTGGACGTGTAGCCAGATAGCGTTATCGGCCAAAGGTGGTAAGCTAAACCCCTCCCTGTTGGCCCATTTCGCCGATACTGCCCCTGCCTGAAAAGGTGGGGGCTTTTTCATGGGATGATGATGGTGACGCGGCAGGGGACGAGCTGCGCCCGCCCCCTGCCCCGCCTTGCGCTTCGCGCCCTGGCCCTTCGGGCCAGATCAGAGGCAACTAAACGGCAAAGGTTCGCCAAGTGCGACAGTATGCGTTTCGCCATTCAATGAAACATCCACGGCGCTATGGGCCCGGAGACCGGCCACTAGAGGTTCCCAGATGCCGTTTTGGTTATCAGCCTTGGAGATACGACCGTGTGCCATCGGCGCATCAATGGTGATCAGGTCAGGGAAACGGAACGTTGCCACGGCGCTTATGTCTGGATCAGCGTCAAGTGCGATCAGAACTGCACTTACAGAGGTGCCATAGACGGAGTTGGGATCACAAACTAAGGAAACACCCATGTCAGCATCCCCAGCTTGATAGAGGTCTACACCACGTTCCATTTCGTGATCCCAAGCAAATGCAGAAACCGGCAAAGATGCCAAAAGTGCAAGAGAAATAAGGGTTTTGACAATACGCATAGACTGCCTCCTTTACGGAAGCAGTCTAACATTTTGGCTTGGAATTTGGAAGGCTAGGCTGCGCCTTTGTCGGCCTCTTTCCACTCATACGCCCAATGATCCATCTTGGCGATCACAGACCCATCGGGGGCCAGCAATGTGAGTTCCGGCTTGATCTTAGCAGATTGGTGATGATCTTTACCGAACATGCGCAAAGTGCGTTCGTTCGATGATTGAAGCCAACTTTTGCTAGTGCCGTAGTCTGCTACCAGCTTGAAAAGTCCCCCCTGCCCTTCGTCATTCATAGATCACATCCAATTGCTTGCCATCCTTCCACATCGGCACCTTTTCACCGGTGTTCCAGAGGTATAGCCATCCAACAACCGAGCGCGTTTTGCGATCCAAAATTCGCTGTATTGGTTCAGCATAAAGTCTTTGTTTGCGTCCCATAGATTTTCCTCTGCATTCACTGAGAACAGCGATTTTCCTGCCCGACCCACAATTCGAAGTCGGGTAGGCCATCGCCTATCCGCGAGTTTGCGCGGAGCATGAGAGGATGGGGGTGAAACCAAATCGACAGGGTTGGTGCGGCCCGCAGCGAAGCGAGGACACGGCCCTGTCGATTTTGTTTCAGGGGGAAGGAAGCCGAAACTCCTTCCCCCTCTTAAAAATATCGTGGCGCATCGCGCCCTCTATCAACCTTTGCTGTTCAGTTCTTTGATAACAGCATCGAGACAGGTCCAGAACAATGGTTCAAACTGACCTCGCATCATCGCACTATCGGAGGATAGGCGATGTGGATCATGTTTGTTTCGGAGCGCATCAAGCAAACTTGCATCAATGCGTTTTGTGCTTTTATACCCCTGCCGCATTGGCATCCGTTGAACGTCTTGTTTTTCAACATACTCAGGTTGTGGTTCAAATTGCTCGACTGCCCGACGCCCCGCCATTGTGATAGCAATCTTCGCGGGTGTTCCTTGTGCTTCCAAGGCGTCCAATTGCTTTTGCTGGTCCATCTTGACCGCAGCCGACAAGGCGATTTCGCGTTTGTCGCCTGATCCTTGGACTTGCGGCTCTGATTTTGGTTTTGCTGCTGGTGCTGGTTTCGCAGGTGGTTGTTTTGGGTTGGTGATCTCTGTTTTGACCGTTGGTTTGGGCGTCGGTTTTGGTGCGGGAGACTTTTCGGGCGCAGGTTCGGGTTTGGATACGACGGGTTTCGGAGTTTCTTCGACAACAGGCTTGTTTGTCGGCAAGGGTTGCGAAAAGTCTGATGTATACGCAGGGTCGCTTCCCTTGATTGCGGTCTTTTTCTTGCGTGGCATCTGTTAACCCCCTGTCAAAGCATCGAGTATTGAGGTGGCTTCTTCGAGCGCTTCGGCAAAGTGTTTTGCTTGAACCCGCAAGTGGCTTGGCCCGTTCCGCCGGTTTTCTGCAATGTGGTGGATGAAGCCCTCAGCCGACGCGTCCTTATGCTGTTTCCGTTGCATGAAATAATCGTCCATAACCGGAAATTGCGATATAGCTTTTTCTTCGATTGCTAGCTCTGCCTTGCTTTGCTTGGCTGGCACATTTGACATTACGACATGAAAGGACGGCAAGGCGTCTGGGTCTTCGGCGCGATCACGTAGTCCGACATACCAGTTGAAAGTGTCTGTTGTGATTTCAAGATCGTCGTCACTCAGCATCATTGGTATGACAAGAACATCGCTTTCAACGGCAAGATCGTCTGCCCATGCACCCGCTGCCCCGATTGTATCAATGAAGACGTAATCCGCAGTGTCGTTTTCGTATGCATGTTCCACTTTCTCGGAAAGTTCGTTCACCATAGTCAATGGCTCAATGCGGAACAGTGGGTCTTCGATTTGCAGCTTATTCGCCCATCGAGCTAAGGCTTGTTGCGGGTCGGCGTCAAACACTAGACAGCGTTTGCCCTGCGCCATTGCTGCGCTGACCAATGCCCGCGTGAGTGTCGTTTTTCCCGCGCCGCCTTTTCGCGTGATGATCGAGACGACCTTCATTTCATCATTGGGCATGTATCTTGTCCTTTGTTTCGTGTTGCTTGTGTCGTGTCTTTGGTATCTTGTCGCTGGTATCGCGTCTACTGTTTCTTGTCGCCTGCCTCTTGTTCGGTGTTTTGTTGCGTGTTTCGTGTCACAGGTTGCTTGTATCGTGTCCCTTGTTGGGCGTCGATTGTATCTTGTCGCGTGTTATGTGTATCGTGTTCGGTGTCTTGCTGCTTGTAACTTGTTTCTGGTCGCGTGTAGCGTGTCGATTGTGCTGTGTCGATTGTGCCGTGTTACTTGTTGCCTGTTACTTGTTGCCTGTTGCCTGTTGCCTGTTGATTGCCAGATAGACCCGAACCCGTGTCTTGTTTCTTGTATCGTGTTGATTGTTTGCCGTGTTCGACTGCTATTTGGACCAGCCCACACCGAAATAGGGTGCAGCTACCCAGCCATATACCGCTTGAGGGGGGCATTTCCGGCCCGTCAGAGGCCTATGCCACGTTTTTTGGTAGGATAGGGGCCAAAAGTGCTGTTGAGCCGTCAGGCGGCGCATTTTTGGCTTGGCCCGTCACCTTCGGTTTTGGGCGGTCTCGCCTCAGGCTCGACACGACGACCCGCAAGGGGCCGTCTGAAACGGAATACAATCACTCTTAACTGCTTTGACAATGTTATAATTTGCGGTGCAACTTTACAATTGCGTCAAAGCCTAAGTGATTGTATGGAAGATGGCAGGAAATAGGAGGTGTATGTTCGCATGGCTGGTCGCCGACGCTTGACTGATTTGGAGCGATTGGAAATCGTCCGTGAAACGCGAAAAGGCGTTTCTGCTCAGGTGCTTGGAAAGCGATACTCGGTAACACCGCGAACGATCCAATACACCGTGAAGCGCGAAAAAGAGCGCCGCCGCGATACCGGCATACGCACCGCGCAGATTGGAACGACCGTCACACCAGAAGAACTACGGGCGTTTGAAGTGGTGCTTTCGCGGCACGGAATTAGCAATCGGTCAGATGGAATGCGCCGATTGATCCAGTCCGCGAACGGTGTTTTTCAACCTGACGAGCATTTGGCCGACGAATTGAAAGCCTTTCGGGCGGCGTTGAACCGTGTCGGAAACAACGTGACCCAGATCGCAAAGCGGATGAATGAATCCAACAACAAAGGTCTGAGACCTTCGTTTGGTCCATCAAGTCTGGCGCAGATGCGGAGCCTTGCAGGGTTTGTTCTGGATTTTGCGGATCAGGTAGATCTTCTGTCCCGTCGCAGGACCGATGGGATCACCATGTTGGTCAGTGACGCCTTGAAGGAGCTGGCCGATGGCGAGGAATGATGCTGTCCAGTCCGTAACGGGCGAGATTTTCCGTGAAGGTTGGAGCCGTGTACGCGGTTCCATGCAGGGGCTTCATGCGAAGAAGCCGCAAATGATCCGGGCAGCAAAAGGCCACCGTGCAGCCGTGTTCAAAGCTATTAAATCTGGCGGAACACATACTAAGGCAGAGCTTTCCAATCAGCTTGAATACCTGACAACGAAGTCATCCCACATTGTAGATAGCCGAGGCGTGTTGGACGGTAAGAAGACGCTTTCGGGAGACGAAATCAAAGGTCTGACTGATAGATTTTCAAGCCGTTGGGACGATGGCTTTCGCCCAAAGATGGGCCACACCACTCACATGCTCATGTCCTATCCGCAAGGGACACGCGGCGAGGATGTGCGAGATATAACCGCGGCTGTCTGTCGTGAGCATTTTCAAAATGATGATCGAAACTTTGATTACATCATCGCCGTTCATGAGGATCGAGCGCACCCCCACGCGCACATCGTCTTGAATCGACGTTCCCAGGAGGGTGAGTATTTCTATCTGGGGCGGGATCATCACTTTAACTATGATGATTTTCGCCTTTCGATGGTTGAACACGCCGAAAAGGTTGGTGTTCGCCTTGAGGCGACGCGGCGACTTGATCGCGGAGACGTCACTTACGCGCCGCGCACGAAGGAAATTTACGACGCCAAAGCAGAGGGCCGGGAGCCGGTTCAACGGGAGAGGGTTGGACGTGACCTTGACCGCGCGTTGGCCGAAATCGCCACCACATCCAAAGTCTACCTTTCGTTGTCAGCCGAAGCGACCAACGACAACAGGGAAGACATTTCAAATGCCCTTTTCCGTGCAGGCGAAGTCCTTGCCCGTGGGGGTCAATTACAAACAGATGGAGACGTTTACATGGAGAACCAGCAGAGTTTCGATGATCTAAAAACAAGCCTCACAGATCGTCTTAATCGGATTGAAAGCCAAATCCAAAGTGCGTCCGAGGCTGACCGGCCACGGATGGAAAAACAGTTGGACAGCGCATTGCAGCCAGTTGCGCATTTGAACCCCGTTGGCGCAAATTCATCGAAGCTGACCACTGCACCGTCAGACACCGGCGTTTATTCGGAAACGAACGTCAACAAAGACGGTATCGGGGCCATGCGTGACCCTGAGACAAGGGCACAGATCGAGACTGCGTTGCGGGGAACCGGCATTTCGTCAGAGGCCGTCATTGCGCGAGTAGAGCAGGGGGCCAACAATGCCTCTTTGGAGCAGCGTTGGATTGCGGATGACCTCACAAAAATTGCAGAGACCGAAGGTTTGAACCTTGAGCGTAAGGCTGACTTGGAGGTTGCCGCAGAAAAACTGGATCAGGCGCATGTTCGTCTGGGCGAGGCGCTTCAACGTGCCGAGGTAATCAAAGACGATGGTGTTGTATTGGATGATGGTGACGCCGAGTTGGAAGCCATGCGCGAAAACGCCGAAACTGAGACCTATCGTGAAGCAGAGGCAGAGCGGTTGGCAACAGAAAGCGGTATTGATCGGGCTGAGGTGGAAGGCATCGCCGAGGCCGAACGTCAGGAGGCAGTGACGGACGCATTCAACCAAAACATGCGGGCGATGGAACGTGCTGGAATGCCTGCTTCGGTCATTGGTGGTTACACCGTCCAAATGACGGAGCGGGCTGAAGAACGGATCGCTGACAATCCAGAGCTTATCCAAATGGCCCGCGAAGACCGGCGCGAGTTTGAACGGCTTGAGGAAAACCTTGTTCAAACACAGGAGTTTAGAGACGGCGAGAACGACCAAGCCTTGCAGCAGGACCGTCAAGCCGAGTTCGACGCTTTTGCAGCGAAGTCACCGGCCCACGCGCAGCTTGCGTCCCGCGCATGGGATAAACTTGGCGATGATATGGAGAAGCCCGCCACCTACGTTCAGACAGATCAGAGCAACACCTTGCGGGCCGATATGTCGGACAGAGAGATTGTTGCTGATATTGACCGTGGGGTGCGTGAACAGTTTGACGAGCGTTCTGACGAATATACTCGCTTTGAACCTTTGTCGATTGAGCGAAACCAAGTCGGTGGCGTCGTGAATGGTTCAGATATGGGCCTAGCATTCACTAGTTTGGCCCAAAGCCGAAACGACGCCGACCTTAGCCCTGCGGATCAGCGTCGGATCGAAGTGTATTTGCAAGACACAGCGGATCGCTATGGAGAGCAAATGCGTGATGGGCTAGCCCGTGACAATCAGCCGGAAACCGACCGTTTTGATCCAGACTATGATAGAGACAGTGAAGCGGCCCAAGAGTGGTCCGATGCACGGGTGCGAGAGTTCGACAATGCCATACGGCCATATCGGACAGACCAAGCAGAGACCGCCGAAATGCGCCGCGTTATCGAGCATGAGCGGACGGAAAAGATCGAAGGGCCGTTCGACAACTGGCGTGGCAGTCATGAGTTCCGCGACCAGATCGAGCGTGAGTTGGACGACGAGCAACTTGAGGCGCTGCGCAACGGTGACGCAGATGCCTTGGAGCACGTGATTGATGAACGTCTTGACCGTTTGTACGCAGCCAAAGCCTATCTGCAATCAGACGCCGAGACCGCCAACAGCGAGGCGACGCGGGGAGTCGTCTCAGAAATTGCCGAAGAGGAATTTGATGCACAGCGATTGAAGACCGTTCGTGCAGACACAGAAAAGGGGCAGACACATGGATAAGGGCAAGATCGCAGCGGGTATTTTCCTTCTTACAGCCGTGTTCTTGGCGATTGGCTATGTCGTCGCCACCGCTTTTCTGACGTTCCGTGATTACGGCATGAATGCTGAATTGGACTTCATGTGGCTTGCGGAGAATTACACCGGGTTGCAGCGGTTTCGACCAGACGATTTTCGACTGGTGAACCTGATCGTTGGTGGTTTCGGCATCACCGGCCTGTTGTTGAGTGCGGTCTTGTCAGGGAATGCCCTGACGAAGTTTGGTCGCACCCAATGGCAAAAGGCGCAGCACATGCGCAAGAACGGTTTTTTCAGCAAGCCAGGAACAGGGTTCATCATCGGGAAGCTGGGAAAACCAAAAGGCAACGGCAAGCTGATCAGCTCGAAGGTTTTTCCACATGCGTTGATCGTGGCACCAACAGGCCGAGGTAAAACCACAGGCTTTGTCATTCCGAATCTGCTTACCTTCAAAGGGTCAGCTGTGGTCCTGGACGTGAAGGGCGAGAACTTTGAAGCAACAGCGCGGCATCGAGCGGCAGAGGGTGACAAGGTTTATCGCTTTGCACCAACCGACTGGCATGACCGGCGCAGCCATCGTTACAACCCTTTGCTGCGGATTGCGGAGCTAGAAGATCCCGACCGTCAGCAGATGGAATTACAGTTGTTGGCGTCACTTTTTCTGCAAGCGGATAGTGACCGCGTTCAAGGTCTCTTAAAGGGCGGGATCGACTTGTTTGTTGCAGCCGGCCTTTTGGCATTCGAGCGAGAGCGCCCGACGCTTGGGGAGATTTACCGGATCACGGCCAGCGGTGGTAACAAGCAAAAAGAGTTCATGATGCGTCGTGACGAAATTCAGAACCGGGCGGGCAAGCTGATCTTTGAACGTATGGCATCGACCAACAATGACACGCTGACTTCCTATGTGTCGCTACTTATGACTTCCGGTCTGGACCAGTGGAGCAACCCTGCGATCGACAAGGCCACGCAGGTTTCCGATTTCGATTTTAGAGACATTCGGAAGAAGCCTTTTTCTGTTTTTTTGGTGGTGTCACCAAATATGGTCAAGCCAATGGCTGCGCTTATCCGGCTGTTCTTCTCTGATCTTATTTCATCCATGCAAGACAAAGAACCTGGCCCCGACGAGCCGTGGCCGGTCATGATCATGCTGGACGAGTTCAACCGCCTCGGAAAGATGCCCATTGTGACTGACAGTATTGAAACGCTGCGATCCTACAAAGGTCACTTGGCTATCGTCACGCAGACCATTCCTGCCTTGGATGAAATTTACGGCGAGAACACCCGTCGCGCTTTGCAAGGTAACGCAGGGGTCAAACTCTATTTGACACCATCGGATGAAAAGACGGTCGAAGAATTGAGCAAGGCGGTGGGTAAAACCACGAAGCGGGTTGTTACTCGGTCGCGGTCCATCGGGAAAAACCCGTTCGAAGGGCGCAGCATGTCAGAGCGGACAGAGGAAGTATCCTTGCTGCCCGAGGATGAAGCACGTCGCTTGCCCTTGGATGATGTAATCATCGTCGTGGACGCACAAATGCCGATCAGGGCGAAGCGCATCCAGTATTACGATGATCCGTTTTTCAAAGGCATCCATGCGGCGCAGAAGGGTGAATTGCCGTTCCCTGAAACGTCTTTGGACAAGGTTGCCCTTTCGGAGCAGGCGAAGGCCACAGGACCGGCCCCAGAGGCGGAACAACCCGCAACGCCTATGGACAAGCCGGTGAAGGGCCAAGAGCCTATGCCAGAGAGCGAACCGGCTTCGCCCACGGATCAGCCCGTTAAGGGCCAAGACCCGATGCCAGAGGGCGGAGCTGGTGCAGACGTGTCAGAGAAGGCCGAGCGTGAGACACCGAATGCCGTTTCCGTTGGTGCCGCGTCTCATATCCCATCCAAAGGCACGTTACCTACTTCCGGCCGGAAACGTGCCAAGGCGGTGGTCCAAGCAACCAGAGACTTTGATGATCGACAAAGCCAGCTTGATTTGGCCGTGCAACAGAGTTTGAACCTTGAGACCCCAACCGCCTCTGACATTGCCGCTATCGAAGACACAGACAAGGCTCTTGCGGCGATTGAAGCCGAGTTCGAAAACGAAGGGCAGGGGGGCGTGAAGATCACTGCCGCTGAATGATCGAGGTCAGCACAAAGCAAAAGGGCCGCTCATTGAGCGGCCCTTTTGCTGTTGGATGTATCTTCTACTTTTTTCCGGCCAGCCGGTCAGCGCGTTCTTTCAATCGGTGCTGTTGGGCGCCAGTGCCGGTTGGCTGTGGCGCGGGCCGTGAGTTGTTCGCCGGGGCTTGGGTGCGCTTGGTTGGGTCGGAGAAGCCCAACTTCTCACGCGCACGTAGAGCTACAACTTCGGCCCCAGAGGCAGTACCGACGCCTTGTCGTGCATATGCTTGTCTTGCGCCCATTGCAGCAGCACCGAATTGATATGCACCGCCCATGCCGCTGGTCAACGCAGGCATGACAATGTTGCCTGAAATTGCCCGAACGATAAAAGGCGTGGCTATGATGAAGCCTTTAGCCATCAAAATCATCATAAAGAACGGAATCAATGCGCCAATGTTCGATGCACCAGCGGGATCGCCAAGTTCTGTGATCAATGCACCAGCGACGCCCGTGATCGTTGCAAAAACACCGGCTACAACAATCGGGTACATCGCAAAAGAAACAAGGGCGGATAGCCAACGAGCAAAGTAATCCTTGGTCACTTCAAACAGTGTGAGGAAGATCATTATAGGTGCCATGCCAATCAGCAGAGCAATCATTAGACGTGACGCAACGAGAATGAACGCCGCCAGACCACCGAGGATCGACAACATAAGAACACCAAGAATGTCTAACATCGCGCCAGCCATCCAGTTAAGTTCCGAACCTGCGGCATTGAGATAAGAACCCAGTTCAGCGATCAGAACATCAAATTCCTCTGCAAAGGTTCCCGAAGGACCAGGCGCACCCCCACCTACCGAGGCGATTAGGGAACCTGCAATGCTATCAATGCCGTTTAGAATCCCAGACGAGAAGGCGTTGAATTGTATCCAGTTGGTCGCAAATAACCCGACTAGGGTTATCTTAACGGCCAACCAAAAGGCCGTTCGACCATCCATCGACCTGACCTGATAGACCATATTGATAAACACGAAAGCTACCAGCAGCGTTGCGGCCAGCACAATCAAGGTTCCGACCGTGGCTGCAACCGACCCAAATTGTGTTTCAGCAGCAGAGTTGAGATACCCTTCGGACGTTTCTACAAAATATGTGACGACACTCATTTAGCTCACCTCACCAGTTGTTTTCGAGTTCACAAATCGGTTGTGCGATTTTTCGAGCATCGTTTGCTGCACGTCGGTATTCAGACGTTCGTTGCTGCACTTCAAAGCGTTCGAGTGCGGAGTAATGTTCGAAGTAGTATTCTTGCGCATTGTCCCATGACGGAAACCGCGTTTCGCATGAACATGAACCCGCTTCAGCTACCGCCTGTAAGCCTTGGGCGCGGTACATCATCTGAACCAAATGACCAGTATGTGCCTCGCGGGGTTCAATGTTTTCAATCCACTCGGGCTGCGCAGGTTGATCTGGACAAACGCGGGGCGTGTCCGAACCCAAAGTGGGAATGAATTGCGCCGCCGCTCCACTGGCGACGGCGCTAACAAGTGTTGCGATGATCAATGTTGGTCTAATCATGCGGCTTTTCCCTCGTCTTTGTCGTCAACTAAGACTTTACGCTTGAGAAAAGCCGTGACATGACTGCCGTTCATAGACGTAGATACAACGCTGACGACTTCATAACCGGCAGCGCCCCATTCAGTGAGCGTATCGGCCATCTTCTTCATTTCTTTTGCGTTGCTTGTCCCGAAGGTCAAAACTTCATGTTCAAAATAGATCATTTTGCGTCTCCTTCTTGATCTGTTTCGCCCGGTAGATAGAATTGAGTGATACCCCGATCCCCTTCATGGCGACCGGCTTGAATAATAACATCAATCGAGCTTTCGATGTATCTTATCATATCTTGGTAAGTCATTGGCACATCTGTTTTTAGTGCCGCGATAGCAAGGCGTTGAACCGCCAACTGGGGCGTTTCGGCGTGGAGCGTTGTCATGGAGCCACCATGACCCGTGTTTATTGCTTCAAGGAAGGTCAAAGCCTCTTTCCCACGCACTTCGCCAAGAATGATCCTGTCTGGCCGCATTCTCAGCGTCGAGGTCAGAAGAACGTCAGCCATTTGAACCGGCACGTCCCTGTTCGAGATAAGCGTAACCGTGTTCGGCTGCGTTGGGACCAGTTCAGCCGCTTCTTCAAT